>JADJWI010000001.1:300000-590229 GCA_016716435.1 Acidobacteriota bacterium
ACCATATGCTCCAAATGTCGTCCCGAAACCGCCCGTTCCGGTAGTTTGGTCATTGATGATGTTCGAAATGAAGTTGTTTCTCACCGTGTGGCCATTACCGCCGCCGAGATTTACCCCGTATGCCGACCAGGTGTTTGGGTTGTTGTTCTTCACCCGGTTTACGCGGTTTCTTTCGACCACTGCGGCCGTGGCTGTCGAGCTCAGGACGCCGACCGCGATGCCGTGGTTCGCCGCACTCGAGGGGATATAGCCCTCAACATAAATAGTGTTTTCGTTGATCAGCGCGTCGGTTGAACCACCGATGGTGATCCCTGCGGCCGTCACCTGATCAACATCGCCGGCCACCGGATTTCCGATCTCATTCTCAAAGATATCAAGTCCGCCAAGAACCGTTGCGGCAGACGCATTCATTGAGATGCCCCGAGCGGCCGTAACGATCCGGTTGTTGTCGATCTCAAAGCCCGAGGCGGTAGCTCCGGCCCCAACGCCCGTCGTGACCGATGTGATCGCAGTCGGGGCTGTAACATCGCCCGATGCGTTTGGCCCTAGAAAAATGCCGAACGTTGTATTTGCCGAGCCCGTCGTCGAAGTTGCGGTCGAAATATTCTGTCCGGTCGAACTCCCGACAATATTCAAGTTTCTGATGCGATTATCGTTTGCAGTAGTGACGGTTGTCGTGTTCAAAGCCACCCGAATGACTGATGTGAACGTAACCGTATTCGCTGCTGTATTCTGAATGGTTAGGTCCTTGTTCGTTCCTGGTGTATTCGGGTTATCACCATCGATTGTGACATTGTCAGCACCATTAAGTTCTATCAACCCTCTGCCCTGAAGACTCGGCCCGGAGATGGATACATTGTCACCGCCGGGTTGGATAAGGAGTGTTGAGTACGATGCAGCTCCCGCTCCGCTTGAGTTGAGGACCGCCGATCCAGGCTCGGTCGTGTTCGAAAAGATCGTGATGGTCACGGCGCCGGTGTGAGTACCCGCATTGATGGCATCAAATGCGGCCGTAAGGGTAGAATATTGCCCGTTGCCGGGATTTACGACCACACTTGCCCCGAAGGCGGGTCGAGGCTCGGCACCTACGCGGGTTTTCTGGTCTGCCGAAACAGGTGCGGCAAGATCCATCGTCAAACCGACCGCGAAGAGCGATGCCATAACGAACACCACCGCTGCAGGCCGGTAGTGCCTGAAGATACTTGAGATATCGATCATTTTATCCTCCAAAAGATAAGGTCAAAGAACCCGGCCCGGAGTGCGGTTGGTCAGCACGCTTCGAACCCATAGTGGGCCGGCGATCGCCGGTACGGTAGCCGCCAGAAGTTCCCAAAAGATGGGCACTTACGGCTTCCGCGGTCAAACGCGGGCACAATGCAATGAAATGGACTGTGTGATGAAAATAGAGCGAAGTCTGGAATAAGTCAAGAGAAGCCGCAGGCCCGATCTTCGGCGGGTGCTTGCAAACATATAATTCTTCTGGTTTTGCGACCTGGGCCGGCGAACGCTACGATAAAAACAATGGAAGAACGTGAACTGATGACGCCGGCGGATATTCACGCCTTTGGCGTCGAAATCCTCTACAAGCAGCTTGAAACGGACGGTTGGGTGATCGACTCGGCGGACGTTCTTGCAGACATTCGGACCGAGCCGCAGATCGTCGCAAAAAAAGAAGGCGAGCTTGCCTTCTTTGTTGTGCGAACGGATGTTCACCCGAAGCGTGGACGTTTTGAAGAGGGCAAGGAAGCCTTCGAAACACTCGTCCTGCACGCCAAGGCGCACGGAGCGTCGTGCTATTTTGCCAGCATCGGCATCGCAAACTCTGAGGGCGAGACCGAAGAAGCGATGTCGGTCCCGGTAAAAGGCGTCGGTTACAATATCCAGTTCGACGGCCTTATCCGGATGGAACTCCCGCCCGAACAGAAAGAAGCAGCAAGCTGATCCGCTCTACTTCCGCTTCGTTACACCCATGAGGCGAGCCGGAAACGTCGCAAAATTCTCGATCTCTACGTGATACTCCCCGTCCTTCGAGTCGCGTTTCCATCGGACCTTCGCGGCCGCAATGAAAGTTCCCTCGCCGCGTCCGGTCTTTGGGTCGATGAAAAGCTCGATGATACCGAACGGGTAATCTATCGAGCGATACCCCCCGCGAACCTCCGCGAACTGTATCCATCTTTCGAATACGGCAAAGATACGGGTCTTTCCATCAACCTCGCTGAAACGGACGGCGTTGATCGTCCGGCCAAGTCGTCCATCAACCGTGAACGACCCGAGATCCTCGTCATTCAGCTCCTTTAGGAGTGTGTCCTGGCCGCCTTCGACGAGTACGGCAAGAAATCGTGCCGCTTGTTCGTCCGTGGTCTTACCCCGAAGATCAAGAGTGAATGTTGCGGTCGTTGTCCTTGTACTCAGGCCAGTGCCAAAACTGATTATCGTCCCAGTATATGTTTCACGTTGTCCGGTTTGGGCAAACGCGGACGCGCAGGCGAACGCCACAAATAGTGATCCAAGAATTATTTTGAGATGGGTCCGCATAATATTTACCTCCGTGGCCGAATGTTTTTCGGCTTCACACTTTCTATTATACGCCCCGGAGTCAAGTGACCGGGGTCACAGGCCGTCTACCGAGAGCAAGCGCGGAAAGACGGCCGGCACCTCTCTTCAAAAATGCCGTCCGCCTTTCCTGATCCACGCGCAACGGAGCGTGGAAACTTGAACCTTGCCTTGTGTGTCAGCATAAAAGCGCCAATGTCCCGCGGGTTCCAAAATGCTCGGAACCTGACGACAAAAAACAAGGCCCACCGATCGGCAGGCCTTGATCCGTTCGCGAACTTATGTCTCTTAGGATGCCTTCGAGCCAAAAACTAGCCGAAGCAAGAGAAGCAAGATCACAGCCCCGATTATTGACATGATCCAGCCGGCAGCATAATTTGCTCCGCCCCAAAGTGCTCCGCCGATAAAGGTACCCAGAAAGGCACCGGCAATACCGACCACGATGGTAACTAGTAAGCCGGTCAGGCCATCGGGCAGGGCCTCTTTACCGGGAAGTACAAAACGGGCAATTATGCCCACGATCAAACCAACAATAACGGTACCGATAGCGCTGAACATAGTGCTTTCTCCTCGTTTGAATTTGAACTTTTTGGAACACGACTATTCTTACACACAATCGCCGGAAACGACAATATTTTTCTTTCTCGGCCTTGTTCTACCGGGTGGCACAAGGCTTGCTACGCATTACTCAGTAGTCGTTAGCTCAAATTATATTCTTGGAGGAAAAGTTTATGTCTGAAGGAAAAAGTGTTGCCAATAGCCTTATCTGGGCCGTGGCTTTGATAATCATTATCGGAATTATTTTCGGTGCGTTGTATTACGGCGGCATCCTTAGCGGAAAGCAGAAAAAGGAGATCGATGTCGAGGTCAAGGTGCCGGCCGTCTCCAATAGCCAGTAACTATCTTAACAGTGAAAAAAGGACGCCGGGCTTCGTGCTCGGCGTCTTTTGCTTTCGTTGGTGTTAGACCTCAAGTTGGTGCCGCTTTATCATGCCGTAGAGCCGCGGCCGGTAAAGCCCAAGCAGGTTCGCGGCGGCCTGCTTATTTCCCTTGGTACGCTTGAGGGCCGCCGTTACGACCTCGCGTTCGATGCCTTCAAAGACATCGTCGTTCGACCGCCCGTCCTCCGGGTCGGCGAGACTTTCGACGATGGCCGCTCCCGCCTCGCGCATCAGTTCCTCGGAGCTTAATCTGGCCCTTGCGAATGGCATCGATCCATTTCCGCTATATTCGGGATGGGTCTGTCCGCCGATCATCGTTTCCTCTGCTTCAGCTCCCGCACCGCCTGGAATATCAAGCCCGGTGATTCTTCCGGACTTGCTCAAGAGAACAGCACGTTCGACCGCATTCTGGAGTTCGCGGACGTTTCCACGCCAACTGTAGTGCAGCATTTGGTCATACGCCGACTGCGAAAACTCAGTATCCGGCCGCCGATATTTATCCGAATAGATCTTCAAAAAGTGCTCGGCGAGCATCGGGATGTCCTCCGTTCGCTCCCTGAGCGGCGGTATCCTAATCTCGATAGTATTAATACGATAGTAAAGGTCCTCGCGAAGATTTCCGTCCTGAATTGCTTCAAATGGGTCGCGGTTGGTTGCTGCTATAAGCCTGAAATCAGCATCCTGCGGCCGATCGCTGCCGACGCGGTAATACACCTTTTCTTGCAACACGCGAAGGAGTTTCGGCTGCAGGTCGACCGGCATTTCGCCGATCTCATCGAGCATAATGCTCCCGCGATTTGCCTGGCCGATGAATCCGATCTTGTCAGAATTTGCCCCCGTATATGCCCCTTTAACATGCCCGAAAAGCTGGGATTCGATCAACTCTTTCGGAAGTGCCGAGCAGTTCACTTTTACGAAGGTCTCGTCGGCTCGATGGCTTTTGTAGTGGATCGCATTGGCAATGACCTCTTTTCCTGTGCCGGACTCGCCAAGGATGAGGATATTTGCGTCCGATTCGGCGACGTTTTCGATTATCTCGTAGATATTCTGCATCGACCGCGAACCGCCGATGATGCCTTCATATGAGTTTCGGCTGGTAAGCTTGGTCCGCAGTTCCCTGATCTCGGCGGCTTGCTTGCGGTTGATTACCGCCTGCCGTTTTGACTCGACGGCGTTGCGGACATCGAGCATTAGGTCCTCGAGATTGAGCGGCTTTACGCGATAGCCGAATGCTCCGACCCGCGTTGCTTCGATGGCCTTTTCGGCTCGGTCGTAACCGGTAATGATAATTATCTCGGTGTCAGGCGAGATGAGCTTCGTCTGCTTTATCAGGTCGATCCCGTTGATGTCCGGCAGATTAAGATCGGTAAGAATTACGTCGAACTCATCCGTCTTAATATGCTCGAGCCCTTTTACGCCGGAAACGGCCGTCGCCGTATCAAACCCTTCGTCCTTAAGCTGAAAACTCAGCAGATCGAGAGTGACGGTATCATCGTCGATCACCAGTGCCTTTAATCCCATTTAATCCTCTTGATATTGAAAACCGCCCTCTCTACTTCCGGCGGCTTCTAACTGTGTCAGATTTCCGGCTAACCAAAATGCAAGGTCTATGCCAGTTTTTCCGAATAGACATCACACTTTCGCGCTTTGCCTATATGATGGCGACGAAAATGTGTTTCACTTCAATACAGCAAAAATATGGGCCCCGTCCCCCAAATCGCCACGTCCTGAACCGATACGCTCTAGTGTATGCTTTCAATGCGATTTATCCTAGCTTTTTTATTCTAGGCCTACGCATAACGGTTTAGAGGTCGCTAAACATTCATTTTTTTCTTTTTGGCACGGGGCTTGAAATAGCAACAAGCGTGTCCATACGAGATTGATTCTTTTTCAAAACAAAGGAGGACTTATGCTTGAAACTATTATCGTCATCGTTTTACTTCTTTGGCTTGTTGGTATGATTAGCGGATCGACCTTTGGCGGCGTTCTTCATACGTTGCTTCTTGTGGCCGTTGTTGTTTTTGTCATCAGGCTGTTTACCGGCCGACGGGCCGTTTAGGTTACAATCGGGGGGGTTCCCTGGCGGCCAACGCTAGGCGAACACCCCCGCAGTTTTCCAATGGATTCAAGACCGGCACCTGAGATCAACGATGCCCTGGGCCAAATGCTCCCGGGCGGCTTTTTCGGGCCGCTGTTCGAAGCGGCGTTTGACCTATATGGTGTCGTCGGAGCTGAAGGTCGCGTTATCTCAATGAACGGACGCATCTTTGAGAAGGCCGGATCAGACCCATCGCTGCTCGCGGGCCAGGTAATTTCAGAGACCGTCTATTGGCAATCAACCGAAAACACTTCTGCACTGCTTTCAACGGCAGTCGGTGAGGCTCTCGCCGGGTCGCCGCGTCGGCTTACACTTGACTTCCGGCTGCGGGTAAACGAGAGCGTGCCGATCGAGCTCTTTCTGTTTCCCGTAAGTTCGTCTGAGGAAGAAGCAATGGTCATGGTCGCCGGCCGACATTGCGGCAGCGGCGTTCAAGATGAGGACGGACGGCATTATGCAGAATTGATCGAGGCAGCAGGAGCGGCAGGTGCCGGGCTTTTTGCTTGGGACCTGGAACGCGGCCGGGCGCGCTCAACTCCTCGGACAAATGAAATACTTGGCCTTTCGCCGTACGAAGAGCTTGAATACGAAGCGTTCATTTCATCTATTCATCCAGACGACCGACCGCGGATAGCGGCATTTATCGCAAATGCCGAAAACCAGCCGGGACGGTTCGATCAAGAGTTTCGCGTCGTTTATCCTGACGGCAAAACACAGTGGATCCGCGCCGAAGGCAAGATAGTCGGGCCAAGCGATACCGCAGGCTCGAGGATGCTAGGAAATCTTCGGCAGATAACCGCAGAAAAGGTCGCCGCCGAAGAGCTTGCAAAGATATACGAACGCGAACGAAAGGCACGCGAAGAGGCGACCGAGGCGAACCGGGCGAAAGATTTTTTCCTTACGCTTGTCTCACACGAACTTCGCGCCCCGCTCAACGCGATAATGGGATGGTCGAAGATCCTGCTTTCGAAGGAACTCGATGTCGAGACACGGCGAAACGCATTGGAGACGATCGAGCGTAGCGCCCAGGTCCAGGCAAAGCTGATAAACGACCTTGTTGATTCAGCCCGTGTCGCTTCGGGCAAGCTTCGGCTCGAATATCGCCCTACGAATCTCTATAAACTTATCCGCGGGGCGGTTCAGGCCCATCAACCTGCGGCGACCTCGCGAGAACTTGAGTTCACATTCTCTGCCGACCGCGAAGATCTGGTCGTCTTTGCCGACGCAAACCGGCTGCAGCAGGTCTTTGGCAATATAATTTCAAACGCCATCAAATTTACCGAGCCGGGCGGCACGGTATCGATCGAGCTCACGTCCGATGACGGCACGGCGGCGATTCGCATTGCCGATACCGGACAAGGCATCAACGCCGACGCTTTGACGGCGATCTTCCGGCAGTTCTCGCAAGGCCATGTGGAAAGCGGCAGGAATAGCTCCGGCTTCGGGCTCGGGCTCTCGATCGCAAAGATTCTCGCCGAACGCCACGGCGGCACGATCACCGCGGAAAGCGACGGGCCGGGACACGGTTCGGCTTTCACTGTTCGGCTGCCGCTAAAGGATGCTCCTGCTACGGTCGCTTTAGCTGAATCGGCACGGCCCGACGCCCGAAGGCTCGATGGCCTTCGCATCCTGATCGTTGAAGATGACCCGGATTCGCGAGAGGTGCTGCAGCTATTTCTTCAGCAAAATGGGGCGGATATTCACGCCGCGATGGACGCGAGACAGGCGGTCGAAATACTGAACGGTGCAAATGGCCGGCTGCCCGATCTGATCATTTCAGACCTCGCAATGCCCGGCGAGGACGGGCTCTCGCTCATCTCGCGGATCCGTTCGCGAAACTCCGATGGCGGGGCCGAGATACCTGCAATAGCTTTGAGCGCTTTCACCTCGGAACAAAGCCGCGACTCGGCACTTGCCGCCGGCTTTCAACGCTACGCGACCAAACCCTTCGACCCCGAACCGCTCGTCGGCCTGATTCTCGAACTCACAAAACAAAACGGATCTTAGCTTCAGAAGGATTTCACGAAACGGGATTCGATGACACCGTCTTTCTCGCTCCCGAGTTCGGCGGTCAATCGGGGATATGTTTTATTCTCTGCTTCCAGCGTGTCAATCTCAAGCAGCAGCTCGGCCTCGCGGATGGCGGTCAGCGCACCTTCGATCTCCATGAAGAGACCGAAAGGGAGTTCGTCGATGACCGTTTCGGTCGAGCGGAACCGCCACTTCTTTCGCCGCTTTTCGTAAACAAGCTTTCGCGTGATGCCGATCGCCGCGAGGACTCGCTCCATCGCGTCGCCGTCCGCGATCTCGGTCTCTTCCTCGATCTGCTGCTTTACGTCCGAAATGCCCGGCAGCCGCTTTTTGAATGTGAGAATCGTCCGCAACGGGGTTTTGCGAATGCGCATAACTGAGTTTAGATCGGCCATCGGCCCGCCGCCGAGGATGATATTCTCCTCGTGGTCCTCGCCAAGATACTCGGCGCCAAATTCGGCGAGCCGCTTCTCGACCTCGCCACGCAGTCCTGCTGGAAGGCGATATTTCTTCTCGATCTCTATCATTCGATCAGACGTAGCGGATCCATTTCCAGATCTCGGGAAGCGTCGCCCGCTTGCCATACATCAGCATCCCGACACGGTAAACTCGCGAGGCAAGCCAGACGAGCCCGGCGATGGCAAGCACGTTTATCCCGATCGAAAGAGCGATCTCCCAGAAGGGCGGCGTCTCTGCGAGGATGCGTATCGGCATCGTAATCGGGGCAAAGAACGGTGCGATCGAGACCCAGAATGAGAGCGAAGAATTCGGATCGCGGATCACCGCAATGCTGAAATAGAACGCCGCAAGCAGAAGCATCACCGGCGGGAACGCGAACTGCCCGCCTTCCTGGAGCGATGTGACCACCGAGCCGATCAATGCAAAGATCGACGCGTAAATAAAATAGCCGATGAGGAAAAAGATAAGGAAATAGAGGATCATCAGCGGCGAGATCGAAGGAACCGCACCGACGAGCTGCGAAAGATCGGTCTGCAACGCGAGAAACGCGAGCAGGGCGGCGGCACTTACGATCCAGATCGAGAGCTGTGTCAGCCCCGCGAGCCCGACGCCGACAAGCTTTCCGAAGAGCAGCGTGAACGGCCTTGCCGATGAGAAAAGTATCTCGGAGATCCGCGTCTCTTTTTCCTCGACTACCGCGCCCATTATCGCCTGACCGTAGATCGCGAGCGTGATGTAGATCATCAGCCCGATGACGAACGAGGCGATCATCAGGCCGGTCGTGTCCTTCTCGCCGCCGCGGTCATCGAGGCCTTTGGCGTCGAGTTTCACAGCCCGGCCGATCGAGGCCAGCCGCTCTTCGCTTATGTTCGCCTCGGCGAGCCGCTGCGAGCGCACTGCGCTGTTGAGAGCATCGCGGAGCGAATCGTTGGTGACAAAATCAGCCCCTTTCCGCGAGCGGAATTCATAGACGGCCGCCGTATCGTTGATGTCCGGCGGGATGATCAGATAGGCGTCGAATTCATCGGCCGTTATCCGCGTTGTCAGTTCGGAACGCATGTCTTCGATCGAGCGGCCGGCGGGATCGATGTCAGTAAAAATGAACGAATCGGCCATCTGCGTCGAGGCCATTTTTAACTGCTCCTCTTGCGAGGGCGTGATATTGACCGCCGCTTCTCGAGCGGCTGTGCGGGCTCGCTCTGCCCGCTTTTCGGCTGAAAGATTGTCCTTCAATCGAGGAGCAACGGTGCCCGAGCGGTCGATCAAGGCGATCCGCGTTGGCTCGCCCTTGAGCGAAAAGATGATCGCCGGCACGAATGCGAAAACTCCGGCGAGCACCGGCAAAAGCAGCGTCCCGACGAGGAACGACCACTTGAGCACGACCTTTTTGTACTCATGAACTACGACGGCAAAAAACCTATCCATGCGAGTTCTCTCCTCCCTTTACGCGGTCGATGAAGATGTCGTTGAGGCTCGGTTCTGTTTTCTCAAACTTTGAGATCGAAACTCCGGCCGCGACCATACGCTTGAGCAGATCCTGTGCATCGATCCCCTCGGCGAGATGAAGTTCCTGTTCATCGGCGTGTGTTACGACGCGTTCGATGGTCGAGCGGTCCTCGAGTATCGCCCCTGCACCCTCGCCGCGAAAGGCGATCAGATTTTGCCCGTAGCTTTCCTTTATCTCACGCAGACTGCCGAAGAGGACCTTCTTCGATTTATCGATCAGCAAGATATCGCTGCAAAGCCGCTCGGCCGTTTCCATCAGATGCGTTGAAAAGATGATCGTCTTTTCGCCAGTGCGAAATTCGCTGATGACGTCGATCAGGAACTCGACGTTGACGGGGTCGAGCCCCGAGAAGGGCTCATCGAGGATGAGCAGATCGGGGTCGTGCAGCACGGTCGCGATAAACTGTATCTTTTGCTGCATTCCCTTTGAGAGGTCGGTCGTTTTCTTTTTCTTCCACTCAGTGAGCTGCATTCGCTCGAGCCAGAAGTCGATCCGCTTCTCGGACTCGCGGCCCGAAACGCCCTTTAACGCGGCGAAGTACTTGAGCTGATCGACGACCTTCATTTTCTTGTAAAGCCCGCGTTCCTCAGGCAGATAGCCGATGCGGCCTTGCGTTTCGGTCGTGACCTGCTCGCCAAAAAGGCTTATCCGGCCTTCGTCCGGGAACGTGATGCCGACGATCATTCGTATTGTCGTCGTCTTGCCCGCACCGTTTGGCCCGAGAAAGCCGAAAACACGCCCGGGCCGGACCTCAAAGCTGAGATCATCGACCGCAGTAAAGTCGCCGTAGCGCTTCGTAACGCCCTCGGCCCGTAATGTCGCTTGTTCTTGATTCATCTTTGTAATCGCTGAAATGATTATACTTGATTACGACGCGAAGGGCCGACCGGTTGCTAGAATCACTCCGGCCTCAAAGATTTAATATCTACGCAACGTGGATTGATCCAACTCTTTTGTGGACAGATGATTGGCAACGTGAAAGAAATCTTCCTTAACGTAGGGCAAATGTTGGCTCACGTGTGGGAAATGTTAGCCAACATGAGGAAACTTTTCGTCAGCGTGGGACAAATGTTCTGCAATATTGGTCAAATGTTCGCGAACGTGGGACGAATCTTCGGCTACTTTTCAGAAATGTTTGGCAACACTTTTGAAATTATTCCGGTCCCGGCGAGTTTGGCAACGGTGTTTGACCTTTCGAGCGTTTCGGCCGACAATAACCAAGAATTTTCCACCACGCGCCTTACAGCAAACAATTTACCGGAGGTTAGTTAATGAAATCATTGCTCGGATTTGGAATGTTATTTTTCGCGTTGTCTTTCTGCGGGCTCGGCGAACGGCTGCAATCGCTGCAGGGCGACGGCAACACGCCCGGCGGCACAACGCCGGCCACCGCCGATAAAAGCTCGGACGGCGACGTTGATACGGCCTCTTTGAACTCGGACCAGAAGGCGATCGCCGACGCGGCGACCGAAGTAAAATGGGAAGAGCAGAACATGTCTTGGCGGCTACCGGAAGGCTGGAACAAGATGGATGTCAGAAAAGAGAGCTTCAATTACGGCTCGCCCGCGGTCGGCTTTCTGATCGGGACGATATCGACTATGCCCGCCAGCTTCCCCGCAGAGATAAGTTTGAAAGCGCAGTACGACTCGGCACTTGAACAGCTAAAACAGGGCAAATACGAGACCGTCCGCTGGCTTGAGATCGATGGCATTAAGGGCGTGGAATGGGTCGAAGCGATGCCCGAAGACAAGACCGGCCCGCGGCGGCACCAGTGGATAGCTTTCCGCAACTATCAGGGCCAGAATCAGCAGCTCAACATAATGGTCTCGACCAAAGGGAACGAGTTTGACCAAAAACGCGACACCTTCGCCGCCATTATGTACTCAATGAAGATCTCGAAGGGATAAGGAAAATAGTGAATTGTGAATTGTGAACGGTGAATTCGGAATTTGGAATCTGGAATTACCCCTCGTCACTCGCCACTCGTCACTGCGACGCGCCCTCCCTCACGGTCGGGCTACTGACACGGCGATTCACCATTCACCATTGACTATCCCTCGGTCGGCGCGTCGGCGTGGGGGACGAAGCATTTCCGGCAGCGGGCTTCGTATTTATCGGCCGCACCGACCTCGACCCGGGCTTCGGATTCGACCGTCCGCTGTGAATAATTCGCCGTCGAGCCGCATTTGACGCAGATGGCGTGCGTCTTGGTGATGAACTCAGCCACGCAAAGAAGCTGCGGCATCGGCTCGAAGGGCTTGCCCGTGTAGTCCTGATCAAGCCCGGCGACGATCACCCGCTTCCCTTCCGCCGCGAGCCGATTGACCGCCTCGACGATCTCCATATCGAAGAACTGCCCTTCGTCGATCCCGACGACCTCGGTGTCGTGCTCGACCTGTGCGAGCAGCTCGGCAGCGGTCGTTACCGGCAGCGACGTGTGTGTTTGGCCGGAGTGCGAGGCGATCTCTTCGCGTGAATAGCGGGCGTCGATCTTCGGCTTGAAGACCTGCACCTTCTGCCGGGCGATGCGTGCCCGATTGAGCCGGCGGATCAATTCCTCGGACTTGCCCGAAAACATCGACCCGACAATTACCTCGACCCAGCCTGTGCCGTTCTGCCGCTGCTTGCGGCGCTCTTCTGTATCGTCAAAATAGCCTTCAATCATTATTAGTTGTCGCTTGGCGAAAATCTTGATTATAAAGAAAAAGCCCCGCAGGCCGAAATCGGGCCCGCGAGGCATCTTTTCGTTGAGCTTTCTTAGGCTCGGAGGTCGCGGCCGGTCATCTCCGGCGAGCGTTCGATGCCCGCCATCGCGAGCAGCGTTGGGGCGACATCGGCAAGCGTGCCGTCGGTCCGCAACGCTCGGCCTTCGGCCTGGTCATCGACAAGATGGAACGGAACCGGATTCTGCGACGCTCCGCGGGCGGGCTCGCCGTTCTCTTCCGTCATTTGCTCGCATTTGCCGTGGGTCGAGGTGATGACCGCCGCTCCGCCGGCATTTCGCAGGTGGCGGATCACGCCGCCGAGACAGGTATCGACATACTGAACGGCCTCGACCGTTCGCTCGAAACTGCCGGTTTCGGCAAGCAATCCCGGAGCGGGAAAGTTCAGGACGAAAACGCTGCCGGGCTCTTCGCGGACGGCCTTGATAAAGCGGTCAGTTATCTTAAAGCTGCGAAGCTCGGGCTCGGCCACGCGGTTAAAGCCCTCAAGCGACTGGACCTCGACACCGACCTCATACTCACCCGCATCGCCGACGCCGCAATCAAGAAAACGCGAGACATGAGGAAAGCGGTCGGATTCAGAAATGCGGAAATTCGCGACATGATTTGCCGCCAGGACCGAGCCCAAAACACCGTCGATCACCGGCGAAGGAAAAGCGACGGGAAGGCCGAAGTTCGGGTCATATTCCGCTAGGCAAATGCTGTTGATCTCAGGCTTTGAAGCGGCTGAGATCATTCCGGTATCGGGCACCGAAAGCGCCCGAACGAGTTGGCGGATCGTATCGGGGCGATGATTGAAATAAATGACAAGATCCCCGCTTCCTACCGTTGCGACCGGAACGCCGGGCGAAGATTCAAACACGATCGGGGCGATGAATTCGTCCGAGATGCCGCGGAGGAATGAACTCCGCACGGCCATAACGGGGTCGGAGGCCCGCTCGCCCTCGGCATGGACCAGCATTGTAAATGCTCGGGCCGTTCGCTCCCAATTCTCGCTGCTGTCCATCGCGTAGAAGCGGCCGCAGAGCGATGCGATCCGGCCAATGCCGAAATCGGCAAGCTTGACCTCAAGCGCCTCGACCACAACGTCCGACGTCCGCGGCGGCTCATCGCGGCCATCAAGAATGCCGTGGATGAAAACGTCCTCAAGCCCAAACTTTTTCGCCATTCGGATCATCGCGAAGAGATTTTCCTGCGAAGAATGAATGTCGCCCTGACTGATCATCCCGACCAGGTGCACATTCTTTCCGGCGGCCTTCGCCTCGGTGAACGCGTTGGCAAGAAGCTCGTTGTCCATGTAGGCGCCCGAGCGGACGGCCTCGCGGATGTTTGATACCGGCGTGCGGACAACGCGGCCCGCACCGATGTTCATATGGCCAAGCTCCGCGTTGCCGGCCTCACTAGCGGCAAGCCCGACTGCTTCGCCCGCAGCGGCAAGCAGCGTCGCCGGATATCGGCGGCAGATCTCGTCGTAATATGGCGTATGTGCGGCGGCGATGGCGTTTGTTTCCGAAGCATCGGCGGAACCCCAGCCATCGAGGATTATCAGAGCAAGCGGCCTTTCGAGAGGTTTGTTCATTTTGAGGAATTCACTGTCCGCCATGCTAAATTGGGCGGATGGAGAAGGATCGCGTTATCGGGAAAGCACGGCAATGGTGGGAAAGCCGTTGATTAGATTATATCGGATAGCGGGCGGCTTTTACCAGAGATTTTTCAGTACGCGTTTGGGGCCGTCTTCTCCATCCAGCGGTCCGGGTGGCGGAGCGGGGCGAACTCGAACTGCTCATAAAGCCCGTGGGCATCGCGGGTGGCCAAAACCCACCGCCGCAGGCCCTGCAACTCCGGGTGCGAAACCATCGCCTCCATCAGCATCTTCCCGATGCCGCGGCCACGATATTCGTCGATCACAAACACATCGCCGATATACGCGAACGTCGCCTTATCGCTCACCACCCGGCCAAACCCGACCTGCCTCTCGCCCTCATAAACCCCAAAACACATCGAGTTCTCGATCGCCGTCCGCGTCTGCTCGATCGTACGCTCGCGGGCCCAATAAGATTCCTCGACGAGAAATTTTTGGATCAGACCGACATCGAGCCGGTCCTTGTCCGTTGTGATCAAGAATTCCCCGTTTCTCGTTTCCATCGCTAACCGCGGATCTGGTAGAACGCCTTGCGGCCCGGGTATCGCGCCGAATCGCCGAGATCTTCTTCGATGCGGAGAAGCTGGTTGTACTTTGCTATTCGGTCCGAGCGACAGAGGCTTCCGGTCTTGATCTGGCCGGCATTGGTTGCAACCGCAAGGTCCGCAATGAACGTGTCTTCCGTTTCGCCCGAGCGGTGCGAGATGACGGCGGTCATATTGTTCGTCCGGGCGAGCTCGATGGCGTCGAGCGTTTCGCTCAGCGTTCCGATCTGGTTGACCTTGATGAGGATCGAATTTGCCGCACCTTCGTCGATTCCCCTTTGCAGAAAGCGAACATTAGTAACAAAAAGGTCGTCGCCGACAAGCTGGACCCTTTCGCCGACCGAGGCCGTCAGAGCCTTCCAGCCGTTCCAGTCGTTTTCGGCCATGCCGTCTTCGATGGAAATGATCGGGTAGCGGTCGCACCAATCGGTCCAATATGCGGCCATTTCGTCGGACGAAAGCTCGCGTTTGTCCGACTTTTTGAAGACGTATTTTCCGTCGATAAAGAACTCGCTCGCGGCAGGGTCAAGGGCGAGCATCACGTTGTCGCCCGCGGCGTAACCGGCCTTTTCGATCGCCTCGAGGATCGTCTCGACCGCTTCCTCGTTCGACTTCAGGTTCGGAGCAAAGCCGCCTTCGTCGCCGACACTGGTTGAATAGCCCCGCGATTTGAGCACGCCTTTTAGGTGGTGAAATATCTCGGCCCCCATCCGCAGAGCTTCGGTAAAGCTCTCGGCCCCGACCGGCATTACCATAAACTCCTGGAAATCTACGTTGTTATCCGCGTGGGCGCCGCCATTGAGGATGTTCATCATCGGCACGGGCAGCGTTCGGGCGTTGGCCCCGCCGATGTAGCGATAGAGCGGGATCTCGAGCACTTGAGCCGCCGCACGTGCAGCCGCCAATGACACGGCAAGCATCGCATTCGCCCCGAGATTTGATTTGTTCGAGGTGCCGTCGAGCCCGATCATAGTTTCGTCGATCTCGACCTGATCAAGCACATCTAGGCCTTCGATCTCCGGCCCGATCTTGTCGATAACGTTCTCGACCGCCTTCAGAACGCCCTTGCCGAGGTAGCGCAGGTCGTCGCCGTCGCGAAGCTCAACGGCCTCGTTCTCGCCGGTCGAGGCTCCGCTTGGCACCGCCGCGCGGCCGGTAAGGCCATCCTCAAGAATTACCTCCGCCTCGATGGTCGGATTTCCGCGGGAGTCCATTATCTCCCTTGCCCAGACGTGTTCGATCAAGCTCATTTAATGATTGTCTCCAATAAGGTCGGTATTTATCGATAAAAGATAATGTAACCGTGTTCCGAAGCAAACACAAAACTCCGTCCCGTGTCCCGATGTTTTTCAGCGCAACCATATGGAAGGAGCGGTGACACTCGTGTCGCCATTGGTGCGAAGCACGAACAATAAGGCGTGGAATCTGCAGCGGGCGATGAGGATCGATCGGCACAGAAAATGTGTTCTTTTCTCGCTGCGGTGGAGCGATGCGGAAGTCTTAATGTGGAAATCGCCGGTCGCAAAGTTCGACCATCACGCCCCAATCATCAAAAACCGCGGCCCAAGCAAGCCCGCTTCTTTTCCGAGGGACTTGTGATGTCGGTCACCTTGCCGGCTCGGGTTTAGTTCTATAATCAACTCGTTGAATACGCGATTTGGTACCTGCTTGATGAAAAACTTTTTTCGGGCAGGTCTTTGTGCTTTAGCGGGACTTTAGTTCCAAAATCTGCACATATGAACCGCGAGTCATGGACAGGAACAAGGACGCTATTCGTCTCAGCACAGCCTGAGACGGCAGTACTTAAGGGCTGATCAATATTTTACCGAAGATGGCGATCAGCAATGGGAGATCAGATATGTCTAAACGAATTACGCCGTCATTGACGTGCTTACTGGTAGTTATGCTATTGCTTTCACTACCGGTCCTATCACAAACAAAACCCGCCACAAACGAATTCTGGTGGCCGGATCGACTTGACCTTTCACCACTTCGACAGCAATCTCCCAGGTCGAATCCGATGGGTGAAGATTTTAACTACGCCGAGGAATTCAAGAAACTGGATCTTGAGGCGGTAAAAGCCGATATTAAGAAAACGCTGAGAACGTCGCAGGATTGGTGGCCCGCCGACTACGGCAACTACGGCCCCTTCATTATTCGAATGGCATGGCACAGCGCCGGAACTTACCGTTCGATGGACGGAAGAGGCGGTGCAGGCGGCGGACAGCAGCGTTTTGAACCGCTGAACAGCTGGCCGGACAACGCGAACCTCGACAAGGCAAGGCGGATCTTGTGGCCGGTAAAGAAAAAATATGGCCGTCGGATCTCCTGGGCAGACCTGATGATCTTAGCCGGTAATGTCGCTTTCGACGACATGGGCCTTAAGACGATCGGATTTGCGGGCGGACGCGAAGACGACTGGGAAGCCGATATGGTCTATTGGGGAGCAGAAACGAAATGGCTCGCAGGGGATAAGAGATACGATGCCGAGAAATCGCTTGAAAGGCCGCTCGCAGCGGTGCAGATGGGGTTGATCTACGTGAACCCTGAAGGCCCCGGCGGCAATCCGGATCCGCTGCTCGCAGCTAAGGACATTCGCGAAACGTTCGGCCGAATGGGAATGGACGACGAAGAAACGGTTGCCCTGATCGCTGGCGGACATACGCTCGGAAAGACACATGGAGCGCAGAAGGTGGACTGCATCGGTCCCGAACCGACCGGTGCGAACCTGGAAGACCAGGGATTCGGCTGGACGAATAAATGCGGAAAAGGCAACGCTGAAGACACCATGACGAGCGGGCTTGAAGGAGCATGGACAAGGACTCCTGTACGCTGGAGCAACAACTATTTTGAGAATCTATTCGGTTTTGAATGGGAGAAGACCAAGAGCCCAGCAGGTGCAACTCAGTGGATACCCAAGGGCGGAGCAGCCAAAGACATGGTCCCCGATGCTCATATCAAGGGTAAACGGGTTCCGCCGATAATGCTGACGACCGATCTTTCGCTCAGATTCGACCCCGTTTACGAAAAGATCTCACGGCGTTTCCTCGCGAATCCGAAAGAGTTTGATGCGGCGTTTGCTAGGGCCTGGTTCAAGCTGACCCACCGCGACATGGGGCCGCGATCACGCTACATAGGCCCGGACGTTCCTGACCTGATACTGATCTGGCAAGATCCGATTCCAACGTTCGAGTACCAACTGATCGACGACAACGACATCAATGCGCTGAAAACAAAGATCCTCAATTCGGGGATCAGCAACACGGCATTGATACGTGCGGCGTGGGCCGCGGCATCGTCATTCCGATCTTCGGATATGCGTGGCGGGGCGAACGGCGGCAGGATCCGCCTTGCGCCGCAGAAAGACTGGGAAGCGAACGATCCGAAAGAGCTGGATAGCGTCTTGAAGGGCCTTGAGCGAATTCGGACAGAATTCAACGGAACTCAGCAAGGACAGAAGAGGGTCTCTTTTGCAGATATGGTGGTTCTGGGCGGCGTGGCCGCCGTAGAACAGGCAGCGAAGAACGGCGGCGTTACGATATCCGTCCCGTTCAAGCCCGGAAGAGCCGATGCCACCCAGGAACAGACAAACGTCGAAAGCTTCGAACTGCTGAGGCCGACAGCTGACGGATTCCGCAATTACTATGCAAAAGGCAATCGCGTATCGCCCGCAGAAATGCTGGTTGACAAAGCGAGCCTTCTCTCGCTGACGGTTCCGGAAATGACCGTGCTCGTCGGAGGAATGCGTTCGTTGAACGCAAACGCCGGTGGTTCCGATCTTGGTGTATTTACCGCACGCCCGGGAACGTTGAGTAACGATTTCTTCGTCAACCTGATGGACATGTCCACAAAATGGTCCAAGTCAACGACTTCCGAAGGCGTTTACGAAGGCCGCGATCGGAAGACAGGAGCTCTTAAGTGGAAGGCATCGCCGGTCGATCTCATCTTTGGTTCGCACGCTGAACTGCGAGCGGTCGCTGAATTTTACGCGGCCGACGATGCTAAAGAGAAATTTGCTAAGGACTTCGTTAAAGCTTGGGCCAAGGTCATGGATCTTGACCGTTTTTAGCTGAGTTGTTTATATTTGCTGATCGATTGCCCTGGCGAACGCTTTGCTCGCCAGGGCGTTTTGTTATTACTGAACCTTGAGTGGATCCGATCCCAAGACTGCGGCGGTTCATTTTTGTTCCTTCGGGGCCGTTTGGTCAGCTTGATCTGCGTCGGCTAGGCCGCGAGCGCCGTATCGGCTTCCGGAGCTTCCGCCTTGACGGTCGCGCGCATTCGGACCTTTACTATTCTCCGCTTTGCCGCCTTCTCAACATGGAAAGTGTGCCCGTTAAATGGGACCATATCGCCTTCGCCGAGTATCTGGCCGGATTCTGACATCAGGAAACCGCCGATGGTCGTGTAGGCCTCAGAGATCGGGAGATGAAGCCCGAGCCGCTTGTTCAGGTCGCGGACGGCAAGGCCGCCGTCGAGCACAAAGCTGCCGTCCGGCTGCTCGTGGATCTGTTCATTGACCTCATCGTCGTGCTCGTCGCTGATCTCGCCGACGATCTCTTCGAGCAGATCCTCAAGCGTTATGATGCCCTCGACTCCGCCGTGTTCATCGACGACGAAGCCGAAGTGGAACTTTTCTTTCTGCATCTGCCGGAGAACGTCCTCGAGCCGTGCCGAGTCAACAACGTAGATCGGCTTCTTGAGTATCCTTTCCAGCCGGAACGAACTCGGCGAGCCGATGAAACGAAGGATATCTTTACTATGAACGACGCCGCGAATATCGTCGAGCGATTCGTCGTAGACCGGGAGCCGAGAGTAGCCATGGCTGCGGAAGGCCTCGATCAGCTCGTCGAGCGTACATTTTGCCTGTATCGCGACCATCTCCGGCCGCGGGACCATTGCCTCGCGAACGGTCGTCTCTGAGAATTCGAACACCTGATTGATCAGCCGGCGTTCGTCCTCATTAAGCAAACCCTTTTCTTGCGAGGCGTTGATCAACGCACGTATCTCATCCTCGGAATAGCTTGCTCCATGTTCGCCCGTCGGCTCAAGCCCAAATGCCCGTGCCGTTTTTGTACCGGCCCAATCGAGCAAACGGATCGGGTAATAAAAGACCTTGTAAAAGAGCTGGAGCGGAACAGCTACGAAATAGGAGACCTTCTCGGAGATCTCAAGAGCCGCCGTCTTAGGTGCAAGTTCGCCAAAAACGATATGCAAGAACGTGATGAACGAGAACGCAATGGCGAAAGAAACAGTATGCAAAACCGCCCCCGCCGCGAGCCACGGAAGCCCGACCATCTCCGCAAACTGGCTTAAAAACGGCTCAAGCACAGAAGCGACGGCCGGTTCGCCGAGCCAACCGAGGCCAAGCGATGAGAGCGTGATCCCGAGCTGCGTGGCGGAAATGTACGCGTTCAGGTTGTCGAGCATCCCGAGCAGCCGGATGGCAGCTCGATCGCCCTCGGCGGCCAGCGACGCAATTCTCGATCGGCGCACCTTGACCAACGCGAACTCGCTGGCAACAAAAAAGCCGTTTGCCAGAACAAGCGCTATGACCAGAAAAAGGTTGAACGTTACGGATCCTATTGAAGGAAACTCCAGTGCGAAGTTCAGAATAGGACCCGAAAATAAGGCAGATAAACTGGCAGGGTCGTCCATTACTTATCGAACTAAATTAATTCTGCTGCACCGCCGGCAGCCCTGATCAAAAAATGCTCCTTCGCTTAAACTTTTCCGTCGAAATTTAGCGTTCGACGAATCCCGGAATTATATCACAAAGAAAACCGCAAAAATCAACGCATTTCGCTCGTTTCGATCATTTCCTGAAGCAGCATCCGGCACGACCCGCAGCCCGTTCCGGCCCTTGTCGTGTCCATCAGTGCATCAAGCGAATCGATGTTCGTGCCGGTGATAGCCTCTTCAATATTGTCCTCGCCAATACCAAAGCACGAACAAATAAGAGCCCGCTCGCCTGTAAACTCTGCGACCCGACGGTCTCGGAAGCCGGCGAGTGCGGTTCGCAACGCCTCGGTTACCGCCTCCGAGCATCGACCGCGATCGACCCGAAACGCCGAATCGTCGTTCTGAGGTTCGATATCTTCCAGCCCATGTAGTTCCTGAAGTCCTCGGCCTTGGAGCCGTTTTAATCCGAGGCCGGCCGCGATCATCGCCGGGCAGCCATTTGTGCGAAATGAGGCTTGTTCGATCACGCTGCTCGCCTCGTCTATCAAGAACCTGACCGCAATGAAACAACCGCAATCGAACTTGACCGACCTTCCCTCGGCATTGAAATCCTCAGCCTGCAACCCAAGCGAGCGGGCGAAGAGCTCGGAGAATTTTTCGCGTGCCGAAGTCACAATGCGATTTTGCCACAAGACGGTTGATGAACGCCCGGTATGTGAAGTTCCCGGTGAACTTATGTAGAATCAGGTTATGCGGTTTGGATCGTTTTTTCTCGCGATACTTTCACTTGTTTGTTTCGCCGCCTGCAAGCCGGCCGCGGCGCCGGTTGCCGTCGGCGACCGGCCGGTTGCGGTCAACGGAATGCCGGTCAAGGACGCACCGCGGCGGGCGATGAAGCCGGAAACAGAGCTTAGCTGGAGCACCTTTGAGGGCAATGTTCAGAAAGTAAAAGACTACAAAGGCCGAGTTCTGTTGCTCGATTTCTGGGCTACCTATTGTCCGCCCTGCAAGGAAGGCATTCCGCATCTGCTCGAACTGCAGGCACGTTACCCGAACGATCTGCAGGTCATCGGGCTTCACGTTGGCGGCCCGGAAGATCGGCCCAAGGTCCCAGCCTTCCTCGAAGAAATGAAGATCAACTATCCGCTTGCGGTGCCCGAAGACGAACTCACCCGCTTTGTCTTTGGCGAAGAATCGGCGATACCGCAAACTGCGATCTTTGACCGCGAGGGTAAATTCGTCCGCAAGATCGTTGGATTCGACAAGGAGATCGCCGCCCAGCTTGACGAATTGATCGCACAGGCGATCGGGCAATAACCCCCTTGAATGGAAACACGAAAGCAGGTTTTCGGCGGGCGGTGCCGCGTTTCGCAAAACGGATGGAAAGCTCGAAGTCGCGCTAGTGCTGATGCTCCCCGAACTGCGTTGGCAATTGCCGAAGGGCATCATCGACCCCGGTGAAACGCCCGAGCAGGCCGCTCTCCGCGAGGTCCGCGAGGAGGCGGGCATTGAGTGCGAACTCCTCGAACCGATCGAGATAATCGAATACTGGTTTGTCGATACTCGCTCGGGCTCGCAGGTCAGAATACATAAGTTCGTCCATTTCTACCTGATGCGATACCTCTCCGGCGACGTTGCCGACCACGACCACGAGGTCGCCGAAGCCCGCTGGTTCCCGGTTGACGAAGCCATCAGCTCACTAGCTTTCGATAGCGAAAGAACGGTTGTCATCCTCGGACGAACATCGCTCGAACGGACGTCGTTAGACGCGAAAACAAATGCGTGATATCCCTGTTGGCAATGGCTCGCTGCTCGTCAATTTTGACGACAAGTATCAGATCCGCGATATATTCTTTCCCCACGTCGGGCAGGAGAACCACACCGAAGGCTCGGTCTCGCGTTTTGGCGTTTGGTGCGATGGCAATTTTTCGTGGATCGCGGATGCTGGATGGGAACGCGAACTGCGTTACATGCCCGAAACGCTGGTAACGGCCGTCACGCTTAAGAACGCATCGCTTGGGCTACGCATAGATGCGAATGATACGGTCGCGAGCCACGAAAATATCTTTCTCCGCCGTGTCCGCGTCTATGATACCGCCGGGAAAAAGCGGAGCGTTCGCGTTTTTCTGCACCACGACTTTCGCCTTTATGAGAACAAGGTCGGCGACACCGCTTTTTACGACCCCGTAACTCGTTCGCTGATCCATTATCAAAAAGAGCGATATTTTCTGATCAACACCTCACCTCATTTCGATTCGTTTGCGACCGGCCGCAAGGATTTTCAAGGGCAGGAAGGCACCTGGCGAGACGCCGAAGATGGCGAACTCCAGGGCGGAGTCACGACCGAAGGCTCGGTCGATTCAACCGTCGGTGTCCATTTTGAGCTCGAACCGCTCGGGAGCTTCGAGTTCTTTTATTGGATCGCCGCCGGGACCGACCACGCGGAGGTCGAACAGCTGAACGATCGCGTAACCGGCAGCGACCCAAGCGAATTTCTCGACTACACGGCAAACTATTGGCGAGCCTGGGTCAATAAAAACGATACCGACCTCGAGCCTCTTTCACCCGAAGTTCAGAAACAGCTGAAGCTCTCGCTCCTTATCGTTCACAGCCAAATGGACAAAGGCGGAGCGATCCTCGCCGCTAATGATTGGGACGTGACGCTTCGTGCGACCGATCATTACAGCTATCTCTGGCCGCGTGACGGTGCGTTCGTTGCCGAGGCTCTCGACCTTGCGGGCTTTTCGCACCTGACACGAAAATTCTTCGACCTTTGCGGCCGGATCGTGCATCCGAATGGCTACTTTCTGCAAAAATATAACGCGGACGGAACCGTTGCCTCCGGTTGGCATGCCGCCTGGGACCGCTGGACCGGGGAACCGCAAGTCCCGATCCAGGAAGACGAAACGGCACTCGTTCTCTGGTCGCTTTGGGAACATTACGACCGCTATCGGGATATCGAATTCGCTCATCGGCTTTACACAAAGATGACCATCCCGTGTGCCGACTTTATGGCGGATTTCATTCATCCGGAACTCGGGCTGCCCGCTCCGAGTTGGAATCTTTGGGAAGACCGCCGTGGAATCCACACCTTTACATGTGCGTCGGTGGTTGCCGGCCTGCGGGCCGCGGCAAACTTTGCCGAGCTATTTGCCGAACACGACCGCGCAATGCGTTACCGGGAGCGAGCCGATTCGATCCTCGCTGCAATGGAACGGCATCTTTTCAGCATCGAACATAACCGTTATCTCCGTTCGCTGCAGTTCAAAGGCGATGACCATTACGAACCCGACGCCACGGTCGACGCCTCGCTTTTCGGGCTGTTTTATTTCGGTTGTTTCTCGGTCAATGACCCGAAGGTCGAAAGCACGATGAGGGCGATCGAAGAAAAGCTTGGCGTCTCGAGCGGCGGCCTTGCCCGGTTTGAGAATGACGGATACATGCGAGTTTCCGCCTCCGAACCCGGCAACGCCTGGTTCATCTGCAGCCTCTGGTTGGCCGAGTATTACATCGCTCGGGCTACGTCGGCCGAAGAGCTTGAGCCCGCCCGCAGGATGATCGACTGGGTGGTCGAGAAGGCACTGCCCTCCGGTGTGCTTGCCGAGCAAGCCGACCCCGTCACCGGCGGTCCGGTCTCGGTTGCACCGCTTACGTGGTCACACTCGACCTTCGTCGCCACCTCGCTTCATTACCTTGCAAAACTTCGCGAGCTAGCAAAATAGCCGGCGGCAAACAAATTGTTAACCGCAGGGCTGCAATTTTCGCACGTTCCGCTGCGGTGCGATACAATCCTAACGATGAGAAACGCAAAGATCCTCGCCACGCTCGGCCCGGCCTCAAACACCGAACCGATCATCAGGACAATGATCGAAACAGGTGTCAACGCCGTCAGGATAAATATGTCGCACGGCACCTATGCCGAGCACGAAGTGTTGATCGCGAATGCCCGAAGTGCGGCTCGCTCGCTCGACCGGCCGCTGGCAATTCTGGTTGACCTCTCAGGCCCAAAGATCCGAACAAGTACACTAGCCGGCGGCGAGCCTGTAATGCTAACCGAGGGTGCGCGATTTACACTGACGACCAAAAAGGTCGAGGGCACGAGTGAGATCGTTAGTACCAATTTCTCCGAACTCCCGAAAGTGGTCACACCCGATTCGATGATCCTGCTCGATGACGGAGCGCTCAAGCTAAGGGTCGATTCGGTGACCGACACGGACGTCAACTGCACCGTCGTTGTCGGCGGCGAATTGAAGGAACGCAAGGGCATAAACCTGCCCGCAACCTCGCTCCCGATCCCCTCGATGACCGAAAAGGACCACGCCGATCTGGAATGGGCGATGGGGCAGAACGTGGACTACATCGCTCTTTCGTTCGTCCGGCGTGCCGAAGATTGCGTCGAAGCGAAGGAGATGATCAAAAAGCTCAATCGGCGGGAGATGGGCTGCGCGTTGCTCGTTGCGAAGATCGAAAAAGCAGAGGCGATCGTAAATCTTGAGGAGATCATTCAGGCGACCGATGGCGTGATGGTCGCCCGCGGCGATCTTGGCGTTGAGACCTCGGTCGAGCTTGTTCCGGTCTATCAAAAACGAATCATCGAACGGGCCGTCGCCAATGATCGATTTGTCATCACAGCCACGCAGATGCTGCAGTCGATGATCGAGAGTCCTTACCCGACGCGTGCCGAAGCCTCGGACGTCGCCAACGCAGTTTGGGACGGGACGGACGCCGTGATGCTCTCTGCCGAAACGGCTTCGGGCAGCTATCCGGTCGAAACGGTTCGGACAATGGCACAGATCATCGATTCCGCTGAAACCATCAAACCCGACCAACTTAAGAAGCCGGTAAAATTCTCTCTCCCGCCCTCGGGCCGGACGAGCCAGGCACTCTGCAAGGCCGCAGCCTACGCCGCAAAAGAAACGATGACCGAAAAGATCGCGGTTTACACAGAATCCGGCTTGATGGCACGGCGGCTTTCGAGCTTTCGTTCGGGTCTGCGGAGCTTTGGCCTAACGACCTCCGAGGACGCCTACAATCAGCTTGCTCTTATCTGGGGAGTGCAGCCCTTCGTTCACGAAGTTCCTTGGGCGACTCAGGAGATGCTGAAGATCGGCGAACGGACGCTTCTCGAAGCGGGCATGGTCACTCCGGGCGAGACTCTTGTAATGATGGCGGGCCGCCTTTCCGGACTCGGGCTCTCAAGCTCGGTCGTTGTCTGGACCATCGGAGAAAGTGTCCCACTGAGGGGATCGCAGAGTCCCGGCGATTCGCACTCGGGCAGTTGAGATCTTCAGCTCATGCTGAATTCCGCATCGGCTGATCGTTTTTCAGCAAGATGCGTTATCATCATATGCGGCACCGTCAGGCAACTTAGCCCGACGAAAACTGCCTGAATAACACCGGCCTCTATTCCTCCGACACGCGCGAAATTTATTGCAAAAGCACCTGCCAAAAGCGTGATAACGGTCAGCGGAACAGATTCGCGCGCGATTCGACTAAAGCCCTTTGCCAGCGAGTTTGGCTCGATCCAACCGGCTAATTCGATAATATGTCTTATTGAGTGAAGAAACACGAAATACAGCGAGAACGCTATCAGCGGAGGTAACGTAAAGTTGAGAGCCACGAGCACCAAGGCTTCAGTGCCTAGAAGATACTCACGCCGCCGAAGTGCGGAAATCAGCGTAAAAAGAACCGCGATCGCAGCAAGAATTCCAACACTTTGCACGTACTCCTCGACCCATATAGTCGTGGCCGCAATCGTCGAAAAAAGCTCTGAAACGTCTTCGGGTCGTAAAGCGATCGGCAGCAATATTGGAATCGAGCCTCGCATGAACGCATGCAAGATCCCGTTTTCCTGCAAACGGTCAGATCCAAAATGAATTGCCGAGTAAACGAGAAATGCGGTTAGAGCGGCCGCGGGTGCGATAAACCAAAAAGCGAGTCCCATCGCTCCAAGCGTAAGATAAAACAACGCGAATATGATCGGCCATTGTTGGCCAAATCGCGGCCGCATCAAGATCTCGCCGACCCGATGATCCATTGCCCCGTGCCCGAGACCAATGGTCGCGACGCCGATCGACATCAGCACAACCTGAGTTGTGAAATCGGGCGTCCAAAACAACCCCAACAACGCGCAGCCGATCAAAACCGGGAGCATCAACTTCGTGTGCAAGTCCCTCAATTTCTGTTGGGCCGAGCGGCTCGTCACAGACGGACCTCCGTATTTGGCCGGAAGGCCTTAACGGTCGCTGAACTTGATCGGCGCATAAGCCAGATGTTGCGGGATCGCCACGCTTCGATGATGAACGGGAGCTTCGGCATCGACATTATAACGGCAAGCTTATCGAGCAGGCTGCTGTCATCCATCATAAAGCGAGCGAAGCGGTCCGGATCCGTGTTCTGACTGATCCTTAAAAACAGTTCACCCGCCTGCTCCGGGTGCTTCGAAAGAAAGCTTAAGAATATGCGATCCAGGGTTTTCGAAAGCCATTCCTGCTTTCGATCTTTGATCGGTTGTCCGCGTTCCAACGTATCTGCGATCTGTCGGCTGTGTTCGTGGATCGCCGCGAAGGCGTAACCAGTCGACGGACGTGCCAGCCCGCCGCTGAGTCCGATCCTCGTTACTTTTTCCGAGGTGTTAGACTCGATCTCCGCGGTGACCATTGGGATCCTGCCGTTCTCATGACCTAGCATACGCCAAGAGTTTTCACCGTAAGTGTTGTTGAGATAGGTCTCCGCTTCATTTCTCAGATGATGAAATGAAAGCTTCGAAGCACTGAATAAAGTAACCTCAACCAAGGCACGCCGCCTCGAGAATGGCAGTACGTAGATGAAACGGATCGCATTTTCTTGATCGATGGCGAAGTCCATTAGGGTCGCGACGCCGGGATCGAACGCATCTCGCGTCATCTCAACTTCGATCCCCGAAAACTGCTGCCAAAGGGCAACGTCATCTCGATTTCCCTCAAAAAAGGCGTTGGGCTGCGGGCGGCTGTCGAAAAAATGCTCCGGCCTGATCTTTTGTTTTAATTGATTCGACCGGTCGACGATATGGAACCAACCATCGGCCCCATTTACAAGACGGCAGCCAAAATGCATTTCGACCCTAGGGTCAGAGGCTAATTGCTCAAAGCAATAATCGTAATAGTCAGAAGATCGAATCGACTCGTACGCGTACCGCCCAGATTCGGAAATGTTCTCGCCGTTGAAGGTCTTGCATTTCCATTTGTTCCAGCGGTTCGTTGCGAGGCCGCTAAAGAGATGAGGTTTGGTCGCAAAACCGCTCCAGGTTCGATCATTTTTGTACTCGTCACGCATTCGCGGTTCAACGAGCACGATGTTTTTGTTAAGGCTCTTACGCTGAACTAGATGGGTCGCGAGGCTAAGACCAGCACACCCGGCTCCGGCGATGAGGATCGAACCAGTTTCTTCGTTCATTGTGACACCTTCATTCCCTTGAAAGTCAGGCTGGCCTCAGAAGCTAGGCCAGCCTCCAACTAAGTGCAAGATTGAGGACCTAGGCTGGCAATGCGGCGTCAGATAAACTCGACCCCGGGACTTCCTCTTCCAACTCGCTCTTTCGGCGAGCAATGAAGTAGATGACTAGTCCATAACCGGCCTTTGCAGTGACGTCGGCGATCGAGTATCCGATCTGGATCGCTACTTCGCCTTCGGCAGTGGTTCCCGTCAGAGTCTTGATGGCAAAGGCTATCGGGTAGAACATCCACGTAACCAAGATCACGACCCGGGCAGTCGAGATCAATCCACGAACCTCAGCGGGCTGCCTCTCCAAGGCCTTTCCAAGTTCGATGAAAAGAACATAGAGAGTGTAAATGAAGGGGATCATGCTGAGTGTCCAGAAGATCCACCGCGTTCCGGCATCTGATGAAACCTCACCCGGATAGCCCAGGGCGATCATCAGGGCTGTTGCAACGACCAACTTGGTCAAAAGGGTTCGACTCTCACTGCGAGCAAGGGCAAGTACGGCGACAAGTTCGACCATTAAGAGCGGAACCGTGATGAACCAGTCAGCGTACCGGTAAAAGTCGTTGAACGGTGTTCCGCTTGCAACATAGCGGGCAAGGTTTCCCGTCCCCTCCAGCGCGTACGCAGTGACGAACGAATCATAGATCCGAAAATAATGGTACGTCGCGATAAGGCACACGAGTCCACTGACCACGACTGCGAGCCTGTAGCGCTTGTTGACACCAGGGCTGATAAAGTAAAAGATCGCCGCCGCACCAAGAGTGGCGATAGCGAAGGAAAGAAAGTTTGCAACTAACGAAAATTGTCCGACGGAAAGCTCAGGTAACATATGTCCTCCAGGAATTTATTTTCTTTACGCACAAAATGCGTTCCTAAGAGGTCCTGCGGCCGTTGCATTGCTTACCACTTGGCCCATGTTCGGTCTTTGTGACAACAGTGTCACTGTCCGGTTCCGATGATCCCCAAAACTACAAAGATTTCTCGGTCCTGAATGGACAAGCGAAGCCCCAGGACAATTCTTAGTGATTTACATCGACTTATCGACTGAAATCAATAGGGTTTTCGGGTGTCAGGATTTAACAGATGCACTTATACCTTATGAAGAATTGTGAGGATGCGTGTAAGTGTTTCTAATATGTGGGAGACATACTAGATCGAGCAAACTTTACGCCTCTGGGGACTCTAAAGAACGGAGAAAATTAATGATCGCCTCGGCGGTTTGACGCTGCTGTTCCTCGCGGCTGATAGCGGCAGCGTTGTCGCCGCTCTGGTCGCCGTAGTAGCCGAATTGTGCGTGGTTCCCGCCTTCTATCGGAACCCACACGGTGCTCGCCGGCAGTACACGTTCCGCCGCACGAATGTCCCGCGGTTCCGAGACGCCGTCGAGCGTTCCGTAGACCGAAAGAACTGCGAAGCCCGAGTTTTTGAGCTGCGACGCCGCCAGCGGATACGACCCGAGAAAAATGACGCCCCGGAACCTCGACGGATCCGCCTCCGCAAATCTTGCCGCCATAGTCCCGCCGAGCGAATGCCCGGCCGCAACCCAAGTTTCAATTTCCGGATTTTCAGCAATTGCCCGTTCAGCCGCATCCGGCTCGAAGACCGCCATATTTAGCCTTACGGAAGGGATCGCTACTAGATAGCCCGCCTCGGCAAGCCGCCGCCCGAGCGGTGCATAGGCCCGAGCATCAACCCGTGCTCCTGGGTAGATCACTACGCCAGCTTTCGGCTTCCCCGCCTTCGGCAAAAATGTCAGCGTCGGTTCGGTGCGAACCTCGACCGTCTCACTGCTCGTCATCGCCTCAAGAGCCTCCGGCATCGGCGACGGGATCCACAAAGCCCAAAGCAAAAAGAAGCCGCCGGAGACGACGAACGCGGCGGCCATAAGCCCGAGAAAAAGTCCGACCTTCTTCATTACCTTATTTTACCTAAGCAAACTGAAAACAGAGATCACGCGACCGCCGTTCCGAAAAGGCTACCGACAAGAGCCGTAACAACCATCGCCGCAGCTCCCCAAAAAGCAACGCGAACGGCACCGCGAACCGGATCGGCGCCGCCGGCTCTCGCGGCGATCGCACCGAGGCCGGCGAGTGATACGAGCGAGCCAGCTCCAACAATGTACATCAGCCATTCGCCAGCGAAGGCCAGCACGAGGGCTAGAGGGATCGCCGCTCCAATGGCAAAACTCACTGCAGAAAAAACCGCCGCCTGTATTGGCCTCGCCTTCAGTTCCTCGGTTATTCCGAGTTCATCGCGGGCATGAGCACCGAGTTTGTCGTGTGTGGTGAGTTCCTCGGCCACCTGTTTGGCGAGTCCGGGACTCAACCCTCGCGAAATGTATATGCCGGTCAGCTCGCTCAGTTCGCCCTCAGGATCTTCCTCAAGCTCTTTCCTCTCACGTTCAATATCGGCGCGTTCGGTATCCGCCTGCGAATAGACCGAAACATACTCTCCGGCGGCCATCGACATTGCACCCGCGACGAGCCCGGCAATGCCCGCTACCAAAATCGCGTCGCGGTCCCCGGTGGCTGCCGCTACACCGATGACGAGGCTCGCGGTCGAGACTATTCCGTCATTGGCGCCGAGAACCGCTGCCCGAAGCCAGCCCACTCGTTCGGTCCGATGATATTCATCGTGTCTCATAGCACCACTTCCCGAGGTCAGGTTCGCGAACCGTTATCGATCACAACTCAAAGATCCTCCCTTCCCCATTTCAGCGACCGGGCCATCCATACGAGCTCATCGAGGAACCCGGTAACCCGCTTTTCATAAGCCTCGTCAAGCAGATTACCGTCCTCGTCAAACTTCGTGCCGACCTTCGGAAAATTGAGATCCGTAAACGTGACGGCAAGCCCGAGTTCGCGGACCATCGGGACCATTGACTCAATGACTCGCGTGCCGCCCCACGGCCCGGCCGAAACGCCGACCAAAGCGACCGCTTTGTGAATATATTCTTTCAACAGCGTGTCGAGCACACTCTTGAGCACGCCCGGATAGCCGTGGTTATATTCGGGAGTGACGATGACAAGCCCATCGGCGGCGATCACTGCATCGCGCCACTCGGGAAAAAGATGGCCGATCTCTGTGCCGTAATGGTCCTGCGGCAGGTCGAAATCGCGGACGTCGAAAAAGACAGGCTCGATGTCGTCGCGTTCCTGCATCTGTGCAAAGACCCACTTCGCGACGTGCTCGCTCTTTCGGTCCTTGCGGTTGGTGCCGAGTATGATCGGTATCGATAGTTTTTCGCTCATAACGTCTAAAAAGCAAAAAGCCGGCGGGATTATTCCCCGGCCGGCCCTGTCAATCTATTTTGAATCGCGCTTGCCCTGCCGCCGTTTGTTCACACCCGAGAGATGCCCTCTTTGCCGCGTGATGCCGCTGCGGGCTATCCTTGTCTCCTCGACCAATGCCGTCGGGTCATCCAGGCGAGCTGCGGCCTGCGGGCCCTGAGTCGCATCGACATCGGCATGTGCCGCCGCCTTCGAAGCAAACGTGGCTTTATCCGATCGCGAAGCGGCCGGCCTTCCGGCTCCGGTTCCGCGGCCCTTCGAGGCCGAAGCTAGTGGCTTCTTAGGTGCTGCCTTTTTTGCGGCTGCCTTCTCTTTTTCCTTCGCCTTTGCCTCGGCGGCCTCGACCTTGGCGAGCCGGGCGACGAATACGTCATGCACTTCAGCAAAGAGCTCCGCTTTCTCCTTGCTTCGGTCCGCTGGCTGCACACCGCGAGCCTTCGCGGTCGCCTGCTTTGACCGCACCTGACTACGCTTTACGTCCTTTAGCTTGTCGCGGAGCGTCCGGCTTCGCTTTACCAGGTTTTTGAGTTCCTTCACCGTGAGCTTGTTCAAACGCGGTGCACGCGCCATATCGTAAAGCTCAAGTTCCTTTGCGTTCGTAAGGGCTTTCGCCTCGTTCCTGTTGAGTTTCATATCTACAGGATAACCCAGGCGTCAAGGCTTGTGCGAGGACGAAAGTGCGGCCAACGGCGTTAGACGTGTGCCCTATCGCCAGTCGGGCGGTTCGCGGTATTGAAATTGGGCGTCGCGGTCGGCGGCCGTTTGATCGTCGCGGCCGTAGGTGGAACCGAAACCGGCGTCGTCGCGGAGCATGTGCGGCGGCCGCTGCGGCTCGTAAACCTGCTTCCAGTCCTCCCCGAGAAAGAAGACGAAGGCATAGACACCCGCCGCCGTTCCGAAGGGCATGCTCATCACTGCCAAGGCCCCGGCGACGATCGCCGCAATGCGAGCCCACGGCTTTCGATTTTTCATCGCGTAGTAGGCAACAAACGAGGGTACGACGAACAGAGCGTTGATCAGGACGGCGACGAGGGCAATAACGCCAAACAAAACCGCGGGAAAATTGGGGTCGCTTGCACCGGCGGCACCGAAGACGATCAGAAATACAGCGGCGACGAGAAGGAGCATCACTGCTTGAAATATCCCGTAGCCGAGAAATGCCCAGGATACGTATTTGTTGTGCTCTTCGCCGGTCATAGAAATAAATACGCCGGGACGTGCCCGGCGGTTCCTTTATTTGGCATTGAGGACTTGTGCGACGGTCTCTTTCTTTAGGCCATTGCCCTTACGGTTGTTGTAGTCGTTCACTGAGATCTGCTTGTCCCGCCAGGCGTCGAGGTGGCCGACCTGATGGACGCATTGGATGGTGCAGGTCGGGGCGCACCATTTTTCCGTGATGTACTCGCGTTCCATGTCCTCGTGAGTATATTCGAGCAGCGGAATGCCCGGCGTGCCTCGTTGCTGCGAGCACCAACTGACAATGCCGCCCTCATCCACATAAAGATAACGGGCACCGGCACGGCACCGCCATTCGTATTCCTTACCTTCAACGAGCGCGTCCTGGAACCAATTCCAGCGGGCGTAGGACCGAGTTCCCTTTGATTTGATCTCTTTGTAAACTTCCTTCTCGCGGTCGGTCAGGCCCTTGTTGAGGCCCATTTCGTCATGGATCACGCCGACGGTCGAAGAGAACCCGAGCTCGCGGGCACGGCTAGCGATTATCAGAGCCTCCTCCGGATTTGCCACACCTCCGCCGACGACCGAATTGATGTTTACCTTGAACTTCGCGTGGTCGCGGAGATTGACGAGCTTCGCATCGAGCACCTTGAGGCTCTTTTTCGAAACTTCGTCGGGCGTTACGTTGTCGATCGAGATCTGCAGATAGTCGAGCCCTGCTTCGTTGAGCTTTTTGATCTTATCGACCTGAAAATAGTAGCCGTTCGAGATAAGGCCGGCAATCATTCCGTGGTGGCGGATGCGGGCGATGATCTCAAAAATCTCCGGGTGCATCATCGGCTCGCCGCCCGAAATGGTGATAACAGATGAACCAAACTCGGCAAGTTTGTCGATCCGCTCGAGCATTACATCGATCGGCACCGGGTCGCTCGTCTTGTCATATTCATTGCAATAAGTGCACGCAAGGTTGCACCGCCGCATCGGGACGATGTGGACCAGCACCGGATGCTTGGTCGAGGCAAATGCCCGCACCGTATGGCGGACGCCGCGTGTGAACCTGCTAAATGAACTTGCCTTGGGCATAAATCGCTATTGCAAAGGGCCGCCCTTCGCTTATCTGCCGAAACCGAAATTATAAGACGCGGTGAGCGGCAATTCAAACCGCACGAAAAAGCCCCGGACAACTCTCGCCCGGGGCCAATCGAAAATGACCGCCAAACTAGGCATCAACCTTCTTCGTTCCCGGCGGAAGCTTTACCTGAAAGATAGATCGGTCGAGCGTGATGTTCTTCTCAAGATTCTTGAGCAGGATCGTGGTCGAGTCGCCGTTATTTTCAACTACCTTACTCTGTCGCGGCATTCCGTCCGAATCGACCCAGACCTCGGCGTATTGATACGAAGCCTTGATCTTCGGCGTCAGCTTCAGGTGAATTGTGCTAACGCCGCCGCTGATAGTAGCGTTCGGGCTTAGCTGAACTACCTCATAGTTTTTCCGAAGCTCGGCACGCGACATATTCATGAATGCAAGAGCTCCGCTTGCCGTGCCTTTGCCCTTAGCCTGCTTTGTGCTTCCGGTGATGTACTGCTGGAGACGCGGGCGGTAAATGATGTATGTTCCCTTCACAACCGCAAATGTCTCATCCGGGCTCCGCCAATCGATGCGGACAAGCGGATCGCCATTACGCTGCGGAACGTAGGAAACCTTGCCCTCGGTCGTGTCCTTGACGCGAAGCTGCGTGTTTTCCTTCACCATTGTCACGTCGGCCCTGAGCGACGTAAGCGCCTTGTTGTGATTGTCCATCCGGGTCAGGATCGCGTTGGTCAGCTGGCCTGAGACCTCGCTCGCCGCCGCTCCGCCGATCACAAAGATCAAAGCTGCCAGCCCGAGATATTTCTTAATATTGCTCATATAAAACTCCGTAAATACAAAAACGGCTTTCGGCCGCTCTAGCGGATCTCTATCTCATAAACCGTCTCGCCGCGGGCGTTCTTTTTCTCGCGGGTCTCGACGATGACGGCCTCGGAATTCCCACTGATCTCCCGAACCCGGAGTTCGAGCGTTGCCCGGTCCGGGGAATAGTCCTCGGCTTTGACGATCAGCCGAGAGGTTTGGGTTGCAAGCCTTTCCCGTTTATCAAACCAAGACCTCGGCGTCAAAAAGATAAAACCGACGATCATCAAGCAAAATACGACATAGATCGAGGTCTCGCGACCGTAATCCCATAGCAATGCTCGCTTAAAAACGCTCATTTTCTATACGGCCCGCTCCACTTCGACTATCCGCCCGTCGCGCATATTTATCGTCCGCGAACAAACGGCCGCCGCCTCGGGGTTATGGGTGATCATAATGATCGTTTGGTTAAATTCCTCGTTCAGCCGGCGGAACATATCGAGCACGATCTTCGAATTCTCAGTATCAAGATTGCCGGTCGGCTCATCGGCAAGGATGATCGCCGGTTCATTGATAACGGCACGTGCGAGTGCCACCCGCTGCTGCTCGCCGCCGGAAAGTTCAAGCGGCTTGTGGTGCATTTTATCCTCAAGCTTCAAGAGCCGCAATACCTCTCGCCGCTTCGAATCGTCGTGGCTATGGTCGCCGGTGTGGATCCGCTCGGCGAGTTTCAGGTTTCCCTCGGCCGAAAGTGTCGGAAAAAGATTGAAACGCTGAAAAACAAAACCGATCTTCCGCCGTCGAATATCGGTCCGCTTGGCGTCAGAAACGTCCGAGATATCCTCGCCATCGATGATGATCCTGCCCGAGGTCGGGCTAAGCAGTCCGCCAAGCAGGTGAAGCAGCGTCGATTTTCCGCATCCCGAAGGGCCCATGATCGCGACGAACTCGCCCTCTTCGATATCAAGAGAAACGCCCCGCAAAGCAGGAACGTCGATCTTATTTCCCATCCGGTAGGACTTTTTCAGGTCCTCTGTCTTGAGAATCGTTTTCATTACGGGGACTTTTGCAGTCGGCTCGCCTCCGGTACAGGCCGCGGCGTCGTTGCCCCGGTATTGTTTTCACGAAGCATTTTGTCGAGATCGACCTCTTCGAGGTTCCACGAATTCTGCAGCACGAATGCCTCTTGCGGAAACTGATGCCCGATCATCACTTTTTCCGGCACCTGATAGGTGAGCCGCATCGAATACTTCTCCTTCGGCCGAGTTACGACTATCTCAAGCGGAAGATTTTTGTATTCACCGGTATCGGTCAGGCTGCCCTCGCGGCCATAAACGATGTCTGACGCGATCTCGCCGCGGGCGTCGAAGATCTGTTGACGGGCGAGCCGAATGCCGCCGACGCGGTCGAACCAGAACCGCCGGACGATCTGCAGGCCGCCATCGGGGTTTCGGCCAAACTCATCAAGCAGATAATACCCGCGATTGACCACCCGGAGCGGCGACTTTTTCTTCTGCTTTCCATCTTCTTCGATCAGGAAGGTCGAGCTCATCGAATACGTGTATTCGCCGCCGGTCGGCCGGACGAGCATGGCATCGGTAAAATGCTGCGGGCGTAGATTTGCAAAGGCGTTGACGTTTTGGCGGATCGTGCCGTCGCCGTTGGCGAGGTCGATCTCACGCTGTAGCTTTGCGTAATCGGCATTGTTCGTGCCCATTACGAATTTCTTGTACTTGCCGCTTCCGCCATCCTGAAGCACCGCGACCCGGAACTTCTCGCCATCGGAGGTCATCTGGGCGACATCGGTTTTGAGGACAGGAACCTGAACCTTCAGGTAAATACTCGCCGGCCGCTGAACGACAACCTCGCCATCGGCCGAGCGATAGACCTCTTTGCTGCCGAACTGGGCGAAGGAGTTATCTTCGAACTTGAGGTCCATTTTCGCCCGAAGCGATTCGACCCGCGCAAAGCGGTCAACCTCGTTCCGTAGAAATGTAAGTGAGGCCTCCTCGGTCTTGAGAAGTGTCGGTGTGCCGCGTTCATTCTTGACCGAGATGCAGCCCGAAAAAAGGGCTGCAACGGCCACGATGAGAATGGTACGTATATAGCTTGTATTAAAAGGGCGAAACATCTCCAATCTCTGATGTCCGGCGACGCGGCTCTGTTGCACCGAAATAAGACCAAATGTCTCGTTTCAGGACATCAAACCGATGATAATACCACGTACATCGTGCAACTTCTAGCGACAAGACAAAGACGCGCCTGCCCAACAAAAAGGGCCGACGCGTCCGGAAAACAAATGAAATCGCTCTAGGAGGAAAATACGCCCGAAACCCGGGTGAAATAATCCTGCATCGTAAATGCGAACATGATCAGCAGCCAGAAGAAACTGGCGACGGCAGAGAGCCAAACAAGCTCCTTGCTCCAGCGGACGTGCATGAAATAGAGCATAACGACCGTCATTTTGGTGAAGGCGATCGCTAAGGCAAGAAGAGTGTTCGCCCCGGGAAATACCGAATCAAGATCCCAGAATGCTACTACGTAGGTTATCCACGTGCCGACGATAAGAATTGCGAAAACGGCCAAATAGCCCGGAATTCCGATGTGCTCGTGATCTGAATGAGTTTCTGCCATCGGTGCCTCCTAATGTATAAAGTGCCGCCCCAGCAAATAGAGAAGCGGGAATAGAAATATCCAAACGATATCGACAAAGTGCCAGTAAAGCCCTGACATCTCGACGGGCGAATAATAAAGAGCGGTAAAGGTCCCGATCCAGGCCTTCCAAAGCAGCCAAGCCATTAGGAGCAACCCGACGACCATGTGCAGAGCGTGGAGTCCGGTCATCACAAAATAGATGAAATAGAACATCCGGACCTTTTCTTGAAACTTGAACGGGTCGATCTGGCCGTTAGAGTAATAATGGATCTTTTCGTCCGCGGTCAGGTAGCCGGCCGTTTCGGCTTGCTTAACAAGCTCGTGGCCGTAGTTCCATTGAAAGTCGCCTCGAGGATTGACGTACGTCTTTTTCTCGCCGTCCTTCGCAGCCGCGGCCTCGGTTTTGACCTCCCACGGGAACGCAAATGCCTGAGCCTTCTCTGCGACCTCAGCACCGGTGGACTTTTTGTTCCAGCCAGCGACCGGGATCAGGCCGTTGTTGTACTTATCTGTATACTCAATTGCCTTGACGCCCAAAAAGACCGTACCGAAGAACATCGTGAGCACGATCATTATCACCTGCATATTACGGATTCCCTTCTGGGCGTAATAGACAGCAAGGGCCATCGTCAGCGAGCTTACGATGAGCACGACGGTATTAAGGCCGCCCCAAAAGGCATCAAGGTGATTGGAGCCCTCGGCAAATGCCATCGGGTACCGCCACCGGAATACCATATACGCGGTGAACAGGCCGCCGAAGAACATGATCTCCTGGACGAGGAACATCCACATCCCGATCGAGACGGATTCCTCCTGCTGCTTCATGTTCTCGAACTGGTGCTGCAATCCCGGTTCGTGATGATGATCGTGTGCGTCTGCGTGTGTTGACATAAGCCAAATCTAGTATCGAGCAGTATTAAACGACCGAAGGCCGGCCAGCGGCGCGTCGGGCCTCTTCAAGATCAAGGCCGCTTTCCTCGCCAAATTCGTAAGCTTCCCAGGTAACAACGGGCTGCTCGTCAAAGTTCAGAGTCGGCGGAGGCGACTGTGTCCGCCACTCAAGACCCGGAAGCATCCACGGGTTGTCACCCGCCGGCTTACCGGCAAAGATCGAATGGGTCAGGTAAACGACCGGCATCAGCAGGCCGACACCGAGCACCGAAGCTCCGGCCGTAGAGAAAATATTGAGCACCTGAAACTCGGCCGGATAGGACGCGTAACGCCGCGGCATACCCTGATAACCGAGGATGAACTGCGGGAAGAAGGTCAGGTTGAACCCGACGAAGACAAGCATAGCCGAGACCTTGCCCCAAAACTCCGAGTACATCTTGCCGGTCATTTTCGGCCACCAGTAATGGATACCGGCGAGATATGCGATCACCTGCCCGCCAACCATCACGTAGTGGAAGTGGGCAACGACGAAATAGGTATCGGTAAGGTGGACCGTAAGGCCGACCGAACCGAGAAAGAGTCCCGTAAGCCCGCCGACGAGGAAGAGCCCGAGGAAGCCGATGGCGTAAAGCATTGGCGTATCATACGAGATCGAACCCTTGTACATCGTCGCGGTCCAGTTGAAGACCTTGATCGCCGAAGGCACGGCCACGACCATCGTCAGGAACGAGAACACAAGCCCGGCATAGATCGACTGTCCGCTAACGAACATGTGGTGGCCCCAAACAAGGAAGCCGAAGACAGCGATGGCGATAGACGAAAAGGCGATGAACTCGTAGCCGAAGATCTTTTTCCGCGAGAAACTGGAGATCACCTCAGAGATGACGCCCATTCCCGGCAAGATCATAATATAGACCGCTGGGTGCGAATAGAACCAAAATAGGTGCTGGAACAAGATCGGGTCGCCACCTATGGCGGGGTCGAAAATACCAACCTTTACGACTCTTTCGATAGCGAGTAAAAGTACGGTGATCGCGATGACCGGCGTTCCGAGGATCATCACAAGACTCGTCGCGTAATGTGCCCAAACGAAGAGCGGCAGACGGAACCAGGTCATGCCCGGGGCACGCATCGTGTGGATCGTAACGATGAAGTTAAGGCCCGTCAGGATCGACGAAAACCCGTTGATAAAAATTCCGAGCCCGACCGCCATCACGTACGAATTCGAAAAGGTCGTGCTGTAAGGCGTGTAGAACGTCCAACCGGTATCAACGCCGCCCTGCATCAATGCATATAGCGTCAAAAGGCCGCCGATCCAGTAAAGATAAAGGCTGAGAAGATTGATCCGCGGCAGGGCAAGGTCCTTGGCCCCGATCATTAGCGGCAGCAGGAAGTTTCCAAGCGTTGCCGGGATGGACGGGATCAGGAAGAAGAAGATCATCAAGATCCCGTGCTGGGTAAAGGCCTTGTTATAGGTGGCCGATTGCAAAAGGTCGGAACCCGGCGTCAGGAGTTCAAGCCGGATGGCCGCCGCATACAGGCCGCCCATGAAAAAGAAGACCGAGATCGAGATCAGATACATCAACGCGATCCGCTTATGGTCCTTGGTCAGGAGCCATGACTTAAGCGAATAGCCATTCGTGAGGTAGCTGTCCTTCGGTTCGCGCATCAGCGAAGGATTAAAACCGTCTGCGTTCTGCATATTTATCTACCACCTTGATTACTGTTTGAGCCCATGTTGTTAGCCGGGGCCGGTGCAGGGGCGGCCGGGGCACTCGGCGCAGTTGCCGAGGCATCGACGCCGCTCAGCGACTTGATGTAAGCCACGAGCGATATGAGCTGCTCCTCGGTCACCTGGCCCTTGAAGGTCGGCATTATCGGCTGATACCCCTCAACGACCTGCGAGCTCGGGTTCAATATCGAGTTCCTGAGGTACTCGTCGTCAACGATCGTGGAGCTGCCGCCGACGAACTTGACCTCTTTACCGTAAATATTTTCAAGCACCGCACCACGCTGTCCGCTTCCGCCTGCGTGGCACGAGGCACATCCAAGTTTGTTCTCAAAAAGATCGCGGCCTTGTTCGACCGGTGTAAGATTCGAGGCATTGCCCTGGAGCCAGCTCTCGAAATCGTTCTGCTCCATTACGACGACGGAGCCGATCATTCCAGAGTGATTCAGGCCGCAGTATTCAGCACAAAAGAGGTGATACGTGCCGGGCTTTGTGGCTTCGAACCAAAGATAGGTATAGCGGCCCGGGACGACGTCCGCCTTTGTACGGAATGCCGGGATCGAGAAATCATGGAGTACGTCCTCGGTCGTCATCGTCAGCTTGACCTTGGTATTGACCGGAACGTGGAGCTCATTTATCTCACGCTGGCCGGTTTCGTGCTGGATCTTCCACATCCACTGCTTGCCGACAACGTAAACCTGCATCGCGTCTTCCGGCATACGGTACTGGGTGTAATAAACAACGGCACCGCCGAGGAAGATGGTCATCGAGATGACGAAAGGGATGATCGACCAGACCGTCTCGAGGACGATAGAGCCATGGATCTCATCGGGTGTCGCAAATTTCTCGCGTTCGCGGTATCTGACGACGAACCAAAAGATGGCCGCAACGATCGGGATCATAAATGCGACACTGATCCCGATCAGATAAAAATAGAGAGCATCGACCTGCCACGAAAATGACGAGGCACTCTCAGGAAATAATGGTATCCACGAATCCGTCTGCATATAAAAACCGTTGTCCTTATGCGACGGGCTATTTCAGCCCGTCCGACTTCCGTTTATTTCTCCGCCAGAAGACAAATCCCATCGCCGCCATTCCAAGCAGGGTGGCGACTGCGGCGCCTCGCATAAGCCGCAGGACAGCGAGGCCGTACTTACCCGTTGAGGGGTCGTAGTGAAAACAATAAAGCAAAAGCTGATCTGTAACTCCGCCGACCTTGTTCTCGGCCGATTCGACGAGGCCGAGCCGGACGTCACGCGGAGCATAATCGATGCCGTAAAAATACTTTGAAAGCACGCCTTGCGGGGTCGCGATCATGATCGCACTTGCATGGGCGAACTGCTCCGAAGCTTCGTCCCATTCATAGGTGAACCCGACGGCGTTCGTTACGGCGTCGATCGAGGCCTGCTCACCCGTCAGGAAATGGAAGCCTTGCTCCGTTCCGGGCCTGCCGTAGCGCTTCATGTACGAGGCCTTCTTGTTCTTGGCGATCTCAGGCTTGTCGAATTCCTTTGCGTCAAAGCTGATGGCAACGACGTCAAAGTCCTTGCCCGCATCGAGCGAGATGCCCTTGAGCGAACCGGTCAGGCCGTTGAGCACCTGATTGCACAGCATCGGGCAGTCGTAATAAACCAGCGTCACGATGACCGGGCGGCCGCTCTTGAAGTAATCACCGAGAGCGACCATGTTGCCGTTCTCGTCCTTGAACCTGGTTTCGAGCGGCAGTTGCTCGCCGAGCTTTTGCTCGATCCCGACCTTCTTGAGCGGATCGGGAATACCGTTGGCCGTTGTCTGTGCCGGGTCGTACTTCCGCGGCGAGTAGAGGGGCGAGTTGTAATGCTCGTTCTTCTGGCCCGCTACCGTAAACACTCCGGCGAAAACAATGCAAAGCAAGAGCATCGGCCAAACCGCGTGCCTCACTACTTCACTCTTTTGCATTTGCTTGAACACTTTCTTGAACCTCTTTTCCCGCGGCGTGCGGGACTACTTGTAATTGCCGCCGGCAACGCGGCCGGCACTTGCATCCGTAAAATACTGTCGCGACCTTTCGGCAAGCTTTTCGGCTTCCGGACCCTGCTTTGCCTTGAGTCCGCTGCTTAGAACGACCTCTTTCGCCTGTTCGATCGGCATCGAGATCACAGCCCCGGTCTCTGGATGCTTGGCCCCTTCCTTCCAAAGCACCTTCCACTGCTTTTCAAGCTCCCAATACTCAGCCTGCGGCGGAGTTAATTCCAGATTCACACGCCCGTTAGGCCCATCGACGCCAAACCCCGGAGCTCCCTGGAGCCGCGGCTCCGCAGGCAGCCTTTCCTTCTCCTTCATCTGCATCGGATTGACCGAAGCCTGAGCTTCGGCAGAGTAAGATTCGAGCACATAGAGGAGTGCCCACATCAACCCGAACGTGATCACGATCAGCAACAAAAGGCCGATGGCGAATCCGATGATGCCGCGAAGTTGGATGTCGTTCTGTTCGTAACCAAGTTCGACATCGACCGCAAGATCGTCTTTAGCTGTGTGTGCCATAACAAAAAAATACTTCGAAAATTAGTGCCCCTTGCCGTGGTCTATCGCCCGCTGCAGGAACGGATCCATGATCGGCATGATCGGCCGCTTCGCATACTGATAAAAGAAGAACGCCATCCAGAAACCGCCGACCGCGATCGGGGCGACGATGTCCATCCAGCTAAAGCTCTCAAGCAGCGGAAGCCCCTTGCCGTGCGTTTCGATACGCGGCGTCGGGCCGATCAGGAAATACATATCGACGAGCCGCATCACGAGAATAAAACCTGCCATCGACGCGAGTAGTTTCGCTTTTCGCTTGAAATCCTGCTGAAGCAAGATGAGGAACGGGAACGCAAAATGGAAAAGGAGCAACCCGCCCGCGACCCACTGCCAGCCGCCATCAAGCCGGAAGATGTAGTAGCCCGTTTCTTCCGGGATGTTGCCGGACCAGATGATAAGGAACTGCGAGAAATTGAAGTACGTCCAGACCATCGTGAAGGCGAGCATCAACTTGCCGAGGTCGTGGAAGTGCCGCTTATCAAGCACGCGATTCATCGGAGCCTTGTCCGACAAAAAGGCGAGCATGGCGACGGCAAAGCTGAATGTCGCAAGAGCCCAGCCGGCGACGAAAAGGAATCCCCAGATGGTCGAGAACCAGTGCGGCTCGAGCATCATGACCCAATCGACGGTCGCGAAGGTTACGACGAGTACGTAGATCACCATCGTCGGGCCGGAAAACGCCGTCGCTCGCCCGAGCCATCTGGCTGCCTCTTCGTGGTCCTTGGACGCATCCTGAGCGGCTGACCATTTATTAAGTAAATAAACGATCACTCCGAAAATGATGAAGTAGATCACCGAACGGAGGATCCAGCTTTCGGTCGTCATGAACCAGCCGCGGTGCACCATTGCGTAGTCATCCGCCGGAAGGTGTGTCCACTCGTAGAGATATGAAAGGCCGAAAAGTATCGGCAAAAAGATCAGGAAGATCACGGGCAGCGTACGCGTTGCTGCCTCAACGATCCGCCGTACAACGACGCCCCAGGCACCGCCCGTCAGGTACTGAAGCATCAGCACGCCGATCGAGCCGAGCCCGAGCCCGCTCCAAAAGATAAAGCCGAGCAGCCAAGACCGAAGCCCCTGCTCAACATTGAAATAGGTCCCGATGGCCCACGCGATGAACGCAATGCCGCCTGCACCAAGAGCAATGCTCTGGTACTTCTTGATCTCGGCCGGTGCCTGATATTCGCCGTGTCCGTTCATTAATTGGCACCTCCGTTCGGCTGGGCGGCCGGGCTTGCGGCCGGCGCCGGTGTTGCTGTTGCCGCGGGCTGAGTGCCCGAGTTCATTCTCATTATCTGTTCAGGATTTTGGCTCGCCTGGAGCGTCCGAATGTAAGCCACGATCGCCCAGCGGTCCGCTACCGGAATCATTGCCTTCTGGCCGGTCATACGTCCCCAACCATTTGAGATCACGTCAAAGAAATGTCCGACCGGAGCACCACGCAGCCGGTCAATGTGATACGACGGCGGCCGTACGAACCCGCGGCGGACGATCATGCCGTCGCCCGCACCGACCGGACCGTGGCAAACGATACAGTTGATCTTGTAACGCTGTTCGCCGCGGTCGATCAACTCTTTTGTAACCGGTATCGGGAACTCGTCGATCGCGTTCGGAAAGCTCGTCACAACCGTGTTGCCGCTTGCGTCGGTCGAGGTCTGAACCTGTGCATTCGGGTCCGGGTTATCGATCTTGCCGGTATAGAAGGCCTTGTTTTCCTTCAACAAGCCGCGAGCGACCGTTCCCTCAACCATGTCGCGCGAAGCACGCCCATCGGCAAAGAAATCGCTCTTCTTATAGGCCTTGTAACGCGGCTGGTCCTGCATATCGAACCGAACTCCGCAGCCGGAGGCAACCATCGCAATCGCGAAAAGGCAGGCGATGAAAACACTGCGAGCAGGATTATTCTTCAACATCGAACACCTCCTGCGGCTTAAGTTCGCCAAGAAACGCCTTGGTCTCGTCATAATCGTATTTCGAATCGGCCGCCTCGACCAGCAAAAAGAACTTTTCACGCGAAGCGAGCGCGAATCGCGGCACATTGAAGACCGGATGATATGGCCTCGGCAGCCCATTGAGAAAAAGCATTCCGAAAACCGCCGTAAAGCCCGCGAGCAGGATCGTCAGCTCGTAAGACGGCGGAACGAATGCCGGCCAACTTAGGTACGGCCGCCCGCCGACGTTCATCGGATAATCGATATAGTGGACAAAAACCTGGAGCCCGATGCCGAGGCAAAGTCCCGCGAGTCCGCCAAAAAACACCAGCACCGGAAGAATGCTCCGCTTGATCCCCAACGCCTCATCGATCTCGTGAAGCGGAAATGGCGAAAAGGCGTCGGTCTTGGTGTACCCGGCCTCGCGCACTCGATTTGCCGCATCGACCAGATCGGTCGCGGTATCGAATTCAGCCATTAAGCCGTACAGTTTCTTCTGCATAACAATAAACCTGGCTCAGTTACTTTCCGCCTTCGCTGTTAGGCGGGTCCGTTCGGTCGTAGGTCTCCTCGACGACGACCACATTCTCCTCAAAATCCTGATGGTGCCCGTGCACATTCGCTTCCGGGAGTAGCGTTCTGACCTCAAAGATCGAGATGATCGGAACGAACCGGATGAACAGATAGAGCAGCGTGAAAAAGAACCCGATGGTGCCGACGAACATCGACCAATCGAAGACGGTCGGCGAATACATAGCCCATGACGAGGGCAGGAAGTCGCGGTTCAAGCTTGTAACGATGATCACAAACCGCTCAAGCCACATACCAACGCTGACAACCAGCGAGATCATGAACAGCCAGAAGGCGCTTTCCCTGAATTTCTTGAACCACAGCAACTGGATGGACATACCGTTGCAGAGGATCAGCAGCCAATAAGACCACCAGTACGGCCCTTCCCAAATTCGGTTCTTCATCATGAACCATTCGTACTCTGCCGCACTATACCAGGCGAAAAAACCTTCCATCGCGTAGCCATAAACCACGATCAGCCCGGTCGCGAGCATCACCTTTCCCATATAGGTGAGGTGGGTGTCCGTGATGAAATCCTTCATGTTGTAAAGGATCCGGAGCGGAATAACGAGGATCAGAACCATCGCGAACCCGGCAAAGATCGCACCCGCAACAAAGTACGGCGGGAAGATCGTTGCGTGCCATCCCGGCAGTTGAGAAACGGCGAAGTCGAAGGACACGATCGAGTGGACAGAGAGAACCAGCGGTGTCGAAAGCCCGGCAAGCAGGAGATAAGCTATCTCATAGCGATGCCAATGGCGTGCACTTCCTCGCCAGCCCCAGGAAAGCAGGCCGTAAACAGCCTTGAAGAATTTATTCTTTGCCCGGTCCCGGAGCGTTGCAAAGTCCGGGATGAGGCCGACGTACCAGAAAAGCAGCGAGATCGTCGCATAGGTCGAGACTGCAAAGACGTCCCAGATGAGCGGCGAGCGAAACTGCGGCCAGATGCCCATCGTGTTCGGGTACGGGAAAAGCCAGTAAGCCGCCAGCCACGGACGGCCCGTGTGCAAGAGCGGGAACATCGCGGCGCAGGCCACGGCGAAGAGCGTCATCGCCTCCGCAAAACGGTTGATCGAGGTCCGCCACTTCTGATTAAGCAGCAAAAGGATCGCCGAAATGAGCGTTCCGGCGTGGCCGATGCCGATCCACCAAACGAAGTTGATGATGTCGAAGGCCCAGCCGACCGGTTGGTTGTTGCCCCAGATTCCGATACCGCGGGCGAGCAGCACCACTACCGAGAACAAGAGAAGCTGTGCGACGATGAACGAGATCGCAAAACCGATGTACCAATGGAACGGCGTTCTCCGCTTTAGCGAAAGGTCGCCGATCTTATCGGATACGGTCCCGAACGAATGGTCGCCCTCCACCATTGGAGGATAGATCCTTTCTTGTATTTCTTTGATGTCTGACATATCATTTCGGCCGCCGTCCGGCCCGAATCGATCATCCGGCCTTTGGTCAGGTCACCCCGCCCGCGGCCATCAAGCATTAATGTCCGTCGTTGCCCTCTTTCTTTGCCGCAGTTTCCGGCTTCGCGTGCGAGACCTTCTTGATCTTCGGCTTTACATAGCCCGGCATCTCGGGGTTCGGATTCTTGACATCCGGCAAATAGGTCGTCCGCGGCTGTGTGTTCAACTCATTGAGCAAGTTGTAGTTACGCGGATCGACCTTGACCTTCGCGACCTTGCTGAGCGGGTCGTTCATATCGCCGAAAACTATCGCACCGGTCGGGCAGACCGACTGGCAGGCCGTCAGAACCTCGCCATCGCGGACACGGCGTCCTTCCTTCTCTGCCTCGATGCGAGCTTCGGAGATACGCTGAGTGCAGTAAGTACATTTCTCCATCACGCCGCGGCTGCGGATCGAAACCTCGGGGTTTCGCATAAGCTTGTACTGCGGCGTATCCCAGTCCTGATAAAGGAAGAAATTGAACCGGCGAACCTTGTACGGGCAGTTGTTTGAGCAATACCGCGTACCGACACAACGGTTATAAACCATGTCGTTGAGGCCTTCCGGATTGTGAACGGTTGCCGTTACCGGGCAAACGACCTCGCACGGTGCCATTTCGCACTGCATACACAGCACCGGCTGGAAGTGCGGGCCTTCGGGCTTGCTGACGTCGCTGCCGCCGTAGTAGGTATCGATACGCATCCAGTGCATCTCGCGGGCACGAGCGACCTGTTCCTTGCCTACGACCGGGATATTGTTTTCCGATTGGCAAGCCAGCACGCAGGCGTTGCAGCCGACGCATGAACTGAGGTCGATCGACATCGCCCACTTGTGGTTCTCGGCGTACCATTTGTCGTACTCGGGCGTGTTATACATCGACTTCGACTTGAAGTCGTCCTGCTTGCCCTTTGTGACGTGCTCTTCGTAATGGTTAACGTCCCAAACGCGGAGCAGATCGCGGCCTTCCATGTTGAAGTGAATCTGCGCGGATGCAATGGTCGTGGTTTCGGCGGTCTTCAAAATATCGCCGAAGCCGAACGTCATCGCATCGGAACGCTGCACCTGAAACGCATTGTAGCCAAGGCCGGTTCCAACATTTCCGGCTCGCGTACGGCCGTAGCCCATGTAGATCGTTATAACGTCATCGGGCTGGCCCGGAGCGATCCACATCGGGACGCCGTCAAGCTCTTGCCCCTGATAGGTCAGCTTGACCACGTCCGAAAACATATTGTTGCCGTGGCTGTTGATAAAGGCAGTGGGCCGTTCACCGCCGGACTGTTCACGAGCATCGTTCGAGCGGTTGATGCCAAGCCGGGCGGCGGTCGCCGGGCTGATCAGGCCGACGTTGTCCCAGGTGATCTTGGTCAGCGGGTTCGGAAGTTCCTGCATCCAGCCGTTGTTGGCAAAGCGACCGTCGTAAACCGAAGGATCAGGCAGGATCGTCACCTCAAGCGGCCCGCTGCCTGAATTTGCCGCGGCCGGCTGGCTGAGAAATGCAGTATTTGCTGAGACCGCCTTTGCCGGATATGCACTATTGGCGAGGAATCCGTCATGAACCGCACGCCGCCAATTGTCCTCAAAGGTGCTAGGAGCAGATGTAGCCGCGGGAGTTGCTGCTGCCGATGGCTGAGCGTTTGTGTTTGAATTCGCGGCCGTGTTCGCGTTTGCCGCTACAGCTACCGGAGCCGGTGCGGGTGCCGTGGCCCCGATGTTCTGCGTCTGCCAGTATTCGCGTACGATGTCGTAGTCTTTCTTTTCAAAGTTCTCGCGGAAGAAAAGCTGCGTCAGCTCGTGTACCGATTTTCCGCCATAGAGCGGCTCGATAAGCGGCTGGGTCATCGTGACAGTGCCATCATACGCACGGCCGTCGCTCCACATTTCGAGGAAGTGCTTCTCCGGCACATGCCAATGGCAGATCTCGGCTGTCTCATCAAAATGCAGCCCGAGGTGAACACGCATAGGGACTTTTGTGTCCTGCGTCCCTTCGGGAACGAATCGCTTGAAGTTGAGCTTGAGGTCGGCGGGGGTTGAATAAACGGGATTTCCGCCCATCATCACCAGCATTTTCACCCGTCCGGCGTCGATGTCGGCGACCAATTCGCTAAGCTGTTCGATCTGCGGCCGATCGGCATTTGCTGCCAGCGGGTCGGTGTAAACAACCGTTTCGCCGACGTTGCCGAGAGCTGCGTTCATCGCATGTGCAATTGCGTGAACGGCCGGCGGCTGATTATCGCCGGCGACGACGAGCGAACGGCCGCGGAAGGCCGAAAGGTCTTTCGCCATCACGGCGATCCAGTCCGAATTTTCCGTATAAGTGCTGCTCGCACCGCCAACGCCGACGGCCGCGGCGATCGCCTTTGCGACCTCGGTCATCTGGCTCGGCTTGACCGCCAGACGGTGGTCCGCCTTCGCTCCGGTGAGCGTCATCGTCGTTTCGATGGCATAGAGGCGGCTGATCTCTTTGTTCTCTTCAGAATAGCGGCGGGCCTTGGCAAAATCCGCCATGTACCGGACGTTCGAGCCCGAGAAGATGTCCGAATCGAGCGAAAGCACGCGCATTGCCCGGTCAAACCTATAAACCGTGTTCACAGGCGAACCGAAAGCGAGCTTTGCCCCTTCGTGGACATTATCCTTGTTGACCGGCTCGTATTGGACCCATTTCAAATTCGGAAGTTGGGTCTGAAGTTGCCGGATCTGCGCTTGCAGGGTCGGCGAGGTCACGGTCGGCGTGAGGAAGCGGATGCCCGCACCTCCATCGGCGCGGTTCTCGTTTATGGAGGACCGCATTGCCGTAACGAAGTTCTGCCAGGAGTTCGGTGCACCGCGGTACATTACCTTCTGCGAACGATCCGGGTCATACATGTCCAAGATCGCCGCCTGTGCGTAAATGTCGGTCGCCCCGAGGCTTGCCGGGTGCTGCGGATTGCCTTCGATCTTGATCGGCCGGCCCTCGAACGACTTGGCGAGCACGCCGGTGGCGACCCCGCCCATCGTCATCGCGGTTGCAAAAAAGAGTGGTTTGCCCGGGAGCATGTCCTCATTGGGCCGGACATAGGGCACGATCTTTTCCGGCGGTTGAATGACGCACCCCGAAAGGCCGGCAAGGGCGAGCGAGGCACCCATCACCTTGATAAAGTTGCGGCGGCTGAGGCTGTTGTCCCATTCCTCGGCCTGGATCGGGAATTCTCCCTTGACGAATTCCTCGAACTCCGGCCGGTCGGCCAGTTCTTCAAGGCTCCGCCAATAGTCCTTGCCGCTGTTTTCCGCGAGAATTTCGTCTCGCAGTTTTGCAAAGTTTTGTATGCTTTCCTGACTAGGCATCATCAATGATTCCTTTCCCTTTCCGGTAAACGATCAACGGCAGCCACTAACGGTGACACACCGAGCAGCTCGTCAACATTTCGCGGCTGCGGATCTTGTATTCTTGCTTGAGCTGAACACGTGCTTCGGTCGAAAGGTCGCTATCCTTCCAACGCATGTTATATATCTCAGATTTCGGCCTGATGAACTTCTCCGGCTCGCGGTGGCAAGCGAGGCACCACTCCATTTGAAGCGTATTTTCCTGATAGACCGAAGGCATATTGTCGATCTGGCCATGGCAGGTCGAGCATCCTATGCCCTTTGCGATGTGGATGCTGTGGTTAAAGTAAGTGTATTCCGGCAGGTCATGCACGCGTTCCCATTCGATCGGCGTATTGTCGCGATAGCTGGCACGAACGGGCTCAAGGTATGGGCTATCCGACCAGATCTGCGAGTGGCAGGTCATACACGTCTCGGTCGAGGGCATACCCGCCGACGCGGTCGTCTCAACCGTCGTATGGCAATAGCGGCAATCAATGCCATCGTCACCCGTGTGGTGCTTGTGGCTGAACTGCACAGGCTGCTGCTTCTCGACGTATCGTCCGGTAAGATAGGACGAGCGGGCGAGCTGTGTGTATGCGTAAAAGGCCGTTACGGCCAGTACGACGCCGAGGATCATTGTGATCTTCGCCACATTGTTCGCGCTTTTTGGAAAAAACTGGGCCATTGTTACACCTGAAAAACCCCAACCACCTCGATTCGATAGACCAATATCTTCAATTTACGAGAGTTGCAGGCCTCTAAATCGTTCGAGCTTAAATTTTCGGAGGTTTAGATCGGAAAAACTCCGAATAATTTAACTAAAGTCCGGGCAAACCGCAAGCTCTGCTCTTTACAAATTATTAACGCCAGCGTCCAAATACAACGCCCGGTCGAATTAGAACCACTGATAAGCGTGATTAACGCCTTCGAAACGGCGATACGATCCATTCATTTGCCGTTTCCGGCAATACATGCCCCGATCGCGTATGCATCCGTCCCCAATTCGCCGCTGACGATGGTCAGATCACGAAATGACGGGCCGAACGAAAGCTCGCGGGCTCGCGAAACGATCGAATCCAAAACTGAATCTCCGGCGTTCATTATCAAACCGCCGAGCACGACCCGCTCGATGTTGAGCAAATTGATCACGCTCGCGAGGGCCGAACCAATATATGTGCCGGTCCGTTCGAGCATCATCATTGCAAAATCATCGCCCTTTACCGCCGATTCGACGATCTTCTCGACCGTCAACTGCGAATCATCGAGCGAAGCAAGGTCTGAGGTAGCGTCCTGATGTATCCTGCTCACGGCACGCCGGACGATGTTCGGGCCAGATGCAACATCCTCAAGCCGAAGCCCGTCGGAATTTATAGCCACATACCCAAATTCACCCGCAAAACCCGAACTTCCGCGCCAGATATCTCCATCGAGGACGATAGCCCCGCCAATGCCGGTGCCGAGCGTTGCATAGAACATACTCGCCGCATTGCGGCCGGCCCCGAAGCGATATTCACCAAGCGCTCCGGAATTGGCGTCGTTTTCGACCGTGACGGGCTTGCCCCAAGCGTCGGCAAGCATTGCACCGATCTCGGTGCGTGAAAGCTCAGGAAATGCAGCCGAGAATTCGACCCGGTTGCGGTCATTGCTTATCAAACCCGGGACCGCGATCCCAACACGCTCGACCTCGCCGCCAACCTCCGCCAAACACTCGCGTCCAAACGCCGCGATCCGCTCCGCTATCCCAGATTCAGTGCCGAGCACCGCCTCCTTCCTGAAGACGATCTTACCCTCAGCCAGCGTCACGGCCGTAAGCCCGGCCGAACGAACGCTAATGCCAAGTGAACCGGTCTCAGAATTGGAGAGCGAGGACATAATTTCGAAGCAATTTAACTGAGAAGCAAAGGGAATTCTAGACGCTGGCATCAAGGGTGTCAAAGACCATCCCATAAGTTCAGCGGAAAAACCGAAAATGTTCTGCCGACGAAGATAACTCTTGATTAAAGCCAACCAATCGACCACAATTTGAGTCAAAGCTCTGAACTTCTTGAACAAAGGAAAATTATATGAAAAATCTAGTTCTTCGTAGTCGAACCGGGGTCGCATTCATGATCCTAGCGGTGTTCGTTTTTCAATCGGTTGCCGTCGGGCAGTCTCGCCCGCAAAGGCCGACGCCGACCGGAAACGAAAAACGCAATCAACGGCCGACGCCAAAGACCGAAGAACAGCTTAGGAAGGAAGAAGAGGAGCGGCGGCTTCAGGAGGAGATAAAGAACGCCGAGGTGATCGACGACCCGCTTCGCATTGAAACAAACATCGTCAATGTCGATGCGGTCGTTTACAACAAGAAGTCCGGCCAGATCATCACCGGCCTGAAAAAAGAGAATTTTGGGATTTTCGAGAATGGAATTAAACGCGATATCGCCGATTTCGCCACGCCTGAAGCCCCGATAACCGTTACGCTTGTCCTCGAGTACAGCAAATGGTCCGAGATGTTCGGCCGAGCATCGGGCGGTGTTTTTGAGCCCGGCATTTATGAGACCATCCGCCCGGTCGCACAGTTCATCACGCAGTTCATCAAACCGCCTGATGATTACGCCTCGGTCGTGGCTTTCGACCTTCGCCCGACACCGATCACAGACTTTACCAACGATCCGAACCGCATCCGCCAAACGGTCGATCTGCTGCTTCGTAACACGCCTGCATTTCGCGAGAACAATCTTTATGACGCGATCAAGTTCTCATTGATCGGCGGAAAAGGCGACTCCGTCGTGCTTGAGAATTCAGAAAGTCGGACGACGGAGTACGGGGGAATGGTTGACGTCCGGGCCAAGCGGCGGGCGATCATCCTCGTTGCTTCGGGCATCGATACCTTCAGCCGAACGAATTACGGCGAGATCCGCAAGGTGATCCAAGAGGCCGGAATACCGATCTACATAATTAGCACTGGCAACATGTTCTACAAGATGTATGAACACCGCCTGGAGACGACGACATCGATCACTGGAATGCCGGGAAGGATGGACTTCCTGCAGGCAAAGAACATAATGAATACCTTCGCTAGAGAATCGGGCGGAATGCACTTTGAAATGACCTTTCCCGGCGAGATCCCTGATTACCTGAACTCGATCAATGGCTTGCTCCGCAATCAATACAACATGGCCTACGAACTCGACGAAAAACATAAGCCGGGCTCGAAGCATAAGCTCGAGGTTAAGGTCGATGTAGACGGCGACGGCGTTTACGACGAAAAGAACTTCGTTGTCCAGCACCGCAGCGTTGTCCTGATCGCGAAAGAGGTTGAGAAGAAGAAATAGTGGTAGCAGGTTCGAATAGCGAATGCGGATGGACGGCCTCCGGGCCGTCTTTTGTTTAGAAAATGATTGAGTATTACCGCCTCAAACTGTTATTCTATTTGTTTACCGTTCTACGGAATTGATGAACAGAAAGATAACGGACAGTTACAAGGCAAAGCTTGCAAACGAGGAAGGTTACGTTGTGAAACACGGGGCCTCGCTTCGCATTGCTCTTTGCTACCCGAATACTTACGGGATCGGGATGGCCAACCTCGGCCTTCATACGATGTATGAGCTGTTCAACAACATTCCGGAAGTCTCTTGCGAACGCGTCTTCCTGCCCGATGCTTCAGAGCTCAAAGAATACGAAAAGTCGCGGACACCGCTGCTCTCGCTTGAGACTCAGACGCCCGTCCGTGATTTCGATGTCGTTGCATTCTCAATTTCATTCGAGACCGATTACCTCAACATGGCTCGGATGCTGCAGCTTTCGGGCATTCCGGTATGGTCCGCGAAACGCAACCATTATCACCCGCTAATCATTATGGGGGGAGCGGCATCCTTTCTTAATCCGGAGCCGATCGCAGATTTTACCGACATAATCGCCGTCGGCGAAGGCGAGATACTCGCTCACCAGCTTGTTGACGCGATCTTTGAAAACGAAACGAAGGACGAAAGTCTCGCCGCTCTTGCAGCCATCGGCCGCGGGTTTTATATTCCGTCGCTTTACGACGTCATCTACAACGACGACGGCACGGTCTTCGATTATGTTCCGAAGAAAGCGGGCGTTCCGAAGCGTGTCGGGCGGGCCCTCGCCTCGGTCAACCCGAAAGAAGGCACGCTCCGCCGGGCCCTGAAACGCGGCGAAAACGAACTTGCGGATTTTCTCGTCAACCAAGACACCTTCTGCCCCTCGACGGCAGTCTGGGCGCCCGCGGCCGAGATGGGCGACCGTCTTTTGGTCGAGATCTCTCGAGGCTGTTCTCAGGGCTGCCGGTTCTGTTGGGCTGGTTATAACTACTATCCGCCGCGGGTCGTCCCGGCAAAAGACATCCTCGCCAAGGCCGCCGAATGGCGTGGCAAGACCGACAAGATCGGCCTTGTATCGACCGCCGTTTGCGACCACCCGGAGATATCGACCATTCTCAGCGAATTGAGGGCGATGGAATATCGCATAACGGTCTCGAGCCTGCGGCTGGACCAGATTTCCGACGAACTGCTCGACGCTTTGGTCGAATCAAATGACCAGCAGATAGCCGTCGCTCCGGAAACCGGCTCCGACCGCCTCCGCCGCGTTATCAACAAAAATTTGACTAACGACGAGATCGTCGATATCTGCGGTGCTGTTTTTGACCGCGGAATGCTGACCATCAAGCTCTATATGATGGTCGGGCTTCCGACCGAAACGCAGGAAGACCTCGACGAGATGTTTGTCCTTGTCGAACGGATCAAGGACCGAATGCTCGAAGCCGGGAAACGCTTTGGCCGTGCGGGAAAGATCATCCCTTCCCTTAACGGGTTTGTGCCGAAGCCGAACACGCCGCTTCAGTGGGACGCCATTTGCGATGAACGCGAATTGAAACGCCGCATCAAATACGTCTGCAAGGGCCTGGGCCGCATCCCGAATGTGGACGTCCGCTTTATGTCCGCCCGCATCGCCCACGAACAGGCACTTTTTTCCTCCGGCGACCGCACGATCGCAAAGGTGATCGAGCGGGCTGCAGCCCTCGGTGGCGACATCGACAAGGCCCTTCGCGAGACCGGAGTCGATCCCGCTTTCCATACTTCGCGAGACCGCAGCTACGATGAATTTCTTCCGTGGTCGATCGTCGATACAGGCCTTTCGTTCGAATTTCTCAAGACCGAACACGAAAAGGCCCGAGAATCGCTCTCGAGCCTTCCTTGTCCTGCTGTTGAAAAATGTACGACCTGCGGCGTTTGCCCGACGACCTGGCTCGCCGATGCCCCTGCGGCTCTGGTTCAGATACAGCCCGCTAAGGTCCGCGAAGCTCTCGCCGTCGGCGCTTAGTTACTGCTTGGTCAGAAAACCTGTCGGCACGGCGGTGTGGTCGAATTGGTATTTGTACTTGTAGATACCAAACGGAAGAATATTGACATCGACACTGTACGAGGCTATCGCTTGGACATACTTCCCGTTATCCTTCACCTCGACAAAAGCATCAACCGGCAGGTCGTTATCCGTCGCAGCACGGCGAAGATAATCTGAAACCACATCAGCGGGCTTCAGCCTTCCAGATGTCGCCATTCCCTTTACCACTGCCGTGTCCATTTCCTGCCGGAAGCTCGCACCATTGTAGGCGACCGGAATGTAGTTAACCCCGGCGTTCCCGGCGAGAATGATGAGAACGAATACGATCAGGAACTTCACTCCTGCCCCGCCGCGTTCCGAACTGCGATCAAATTTATTGCTATTCATACGAAATACTCCTGGAAAAACAGATAAGCGAAGATCATTAACGCGTGGACTCAAGATAGGCTTTTAAGCTTGACCGCAGAAGGCCAACGGGGAAAGTTTTGTCTGATACGATCTCAGGCCGGCCGATGCCTTCGAGCAGAACCCATTCAATCGAACCGCCACGAGATTTTTTGTCATTGGAAAGGGCTGAGAGAACAGCCTCAAAGTCGATCGTGTTCACCGCCGGCAGGCCGCCGACACGATGAACAACATCGTTTAAGAAGTTTATACTATCCGGGGGCAATAATTCAAGCCTTTTTGAGAGTTCTGCAGCAAAGAGAACTCCATGCCCGACCGCCTCGCCATGTTTGAGATAACGGTAGCCGGTCGCAAGTTCAAGGGCGTGGGCGAGCGTATGCCCGAAATTCAGGATCTTTCGCGAACGATTTCCAACGTCTCCGACCGCCTCGCGGGCATCGCCTTTCACGATCAAAGCCTTAAACTTGACGTGCTCTGCGATGCCCTTCGCAAACGTTTCGCGTGTTGCTGCCTCAATGAATTTCAGGTCGCGGCCGCGGGCATCGATCATTTTTTCCGTGGTCGGGAGGAGCTTTTCGCCCGCGATCGCACCGTGCTTAACAGCTTCGAAAAGGCCGGCCGAAAGCTCACGCGGATCGAGCGTGGCGAGCACATTTACATCTGCGACGACGGCCGTCGGTTGATGAAACGTACCGATCAGGTTCTTGCCGAAAGAGCTATTCACGCCCGTCTTTCCACCGACGGATGAATCGATCATCGCAAGCAGCGTCGTCGGTAACTGAATCAACGCAACGCCACGAAGATGCAAAGATGCCGCAAAACCAGCCGCATCGCCGACGACGCCGCCGCCAAGTGCAACGACTGCGTCGCTCCGTTTGATGCCTTCGGAATTAAGAAACGCGAGTATCTTCTCTGCAGTTTTCAGCGTCTTAAACCGTTCGCCGTCGCCGATCATGAACGATGAAACGGAAACTCCGGCCTGCTTCAACGCAAGTTCGACGCGTTCACCATAAAGCCCAAACACCTTTCGATTTGAGATCACAGCAACACGTCGGACGTCCTCGCCCAGTGCTGAGCGGACGACCTCGCCGACACTGTCGAGAAGTCCAGAACCGCAGGCTATCCGGTACTTTGAAGCCTCGCCGGGAATACGAACGCCGACCTCGATTTTCTTCTCAGCCGATCGCATCTTTGATAACCGCAGCAATGCTGTGTGCCATTTCCTCTATCACATTTTGGTCGCGGCCCTCGATCATCACCCGGGCGAGGTTCTCCGTTCCGGAATATCGCAGCAACAGCCTTCCCTGCCCTTCGAGCCTGCGTTCAGCTTCGTCGGCCGCCGCTTTTATCGCTGGAATTGTCTCGAATGGAACCTTTTCCTTGACCCTTTGATTAACCAGAATCTGCGGCAACTTTGTAAAACCGGCCGTGAGTTCGGCGAGCGATTTCCCTGTTGCCTTCATTGCTTTGAGGACGAGCAACGCCGTCATCATCCCATCGCCGACCAAGCCGACCTCGCGGACAATAATGTGGCCGGATTGCTCGCCGCCGAACTCGGCACCGGACCGCAGGATCTCATCGAGCACATATTTGTCGCCGACCTTCGTCCGCACCATCTCGATGCCCGCTTCGCGAAATGCGATCTCGAGCCCCATGTTGCTCATCACGGTCGCAATGACCTTGCCGCTTTTGAGCTCGCCGGAACGCAGCATGTCGTTGGCCAATATCCAAAGCGTTGCATCGCCATCGACCACATTCCCACCTGCATCGACGAACAAACACCTGTCCGCGTCGCCATCAAAGGCGATGCCGATATCAGCCTTGTCTTTTGTCACTGCCGCCTGCAAGCCTTCGAGATGCAGCGAGCCGCAATCTTTGTTGATATTTCGTCCGTCCGGGTCACAGGCGATCGCTACAACCTCGGCACCAAGCTCGCGAAAGAGCTCGGGAGCAAGCGTGCTTGCCGCCCCATTCGCACAATCAAGCGTGATCTTCAGCCCATCGAGGCGAAGTCCCGGCGAGTTTTCTTTCAGATGCTCGAGATATTTCGCGTGCGAATCAGGATACAAAGTCAGATCAAACGAAGGATTCGGCTGAGTCGCCGAATCCTTTCGCAGTTCGTGTATCCGAGCCTCAAGTTCCCGTTCATCCTGCGCGTTTAGTTTCTTGCCCGAGGGCAGGAATAGCTTGATGCCGTTGTCTTCGTAAGGGTTATGCGACGCGCTGATCACGACGCCGACGTCAAATCCGCCCTCGGCCGTGAGAAAAGCGACGCCAGGTGTTGTTATCACACCCGCCGACCGGCACTCGGCGCCCGACCCCGCAGCGGCGGCCGAGAAGACCTGCTCAATATGCTCGCCCGATTCGCGCGTGTCGCGGCCCGTTATTATCTTTGCCCCGCGGCCGAGGCGGTCGCATAAGTGCTCGCCGACCGCACGACCGATTGCCGAGAGCGTAGCATCATCCAGCGGAAACTCCCCGGCCCGTCCGCGTATCCCATCCGTTCCAAATAAATTCATTAATTTCGTTTTCTTGCCCGTACTCATAGAAAATAGCTCAAGTTCAACTTATACATTAACTTATGGCACGCAGAAAAGCCTCAATTGCCATAAATCTTAATTATTGCTACGATAATCACCGGTTTTTGATTTGACAACCATTTATGCGTTGGGCGAATCTATAGGTCGAGAAGGCGGGCACTAGCCCGTAAACGTTCAACCCAGCTTTCCCCTGCACGAATTAAATAATGAAAACGAAAATACTTCCGTTTGCCGCATTGCTGTTTCTATGCCCCGGAGCCTTCGGCCAAAAGCCCGCCGAACCGGAAGAACGAAAAGTAAAGGTCGTAGTTACCGAAAATATCAAGGCAGAGGAGCGTCCCGCGTCGGGACCGAATGCCGGTGAGCGCCCCCGAACTGTCGCACCGGTTCAGCCTGTCGCAACGCCTGAAACGCCGCCGAGTTCCGCTTACCCGAATACCGGCCGCCGAACGCCTTCTTTCAATGAGATCAAGGCAAAGATCGCCGATGCCAAACGCCGCCTACAATCGCGGCCGATCACGACCGCCTCCCGCGGCAATGCATTTGAGGGCGTCGAGGCCGTGCGGGTCGCGTTCTTCGACTGGGACCGCAATGACATCGACTTTGTGATGCTCGCCAAGGATGCATTTCTTTCAACCGCATCAGATAAAGCGGTCGTGTCCGAAGGCGGACGCAATATGATCCTCCGCACGATTCGCGGCAACGGGGTCAATACACCGGTTATCATTTTTGACGAACGCAATCAGCAGCATCTGCCGCTTCTTGTCCAATATCCGAGAGTCGATAAAGGCGTTTATCAGGAAACGGCATACTACATGTCGACCCATCCGGGCATCGTTACTCCGGAGGTCGTCGGCGCCGGACAGATCTACGTACGCAACGTTATTAACACGGCTCGCGAACGGCTTGGGCGTCTCGGATTTCGGGTTGATCCGAAGGTTGCCGACATAGCGGAAAGGCTGGCCGTCGTCGAACACGTCGATCACCTCCGCTTCAGGACCGAACCGCATCAAAATATTTACAACGACGTCTTTACGCTTTTTGCGTTGAACGAAGGCCAGACCTACCGATACGCCGTCAGCTCGGCCGGTGCGGGCGGAATGGTGCAAATGATCCCGTCGACCTATCGGATGGTCAGGGCTCAGTTCCCGAACGTCCCGCTCAATCCGAACTTTGTTGAAGGAATGCGCGACCACGTTAACGCCTCTCAGGCGATGCTGCTTTATATGCAGTGGACGTGGGATGATCTCAAGTCGCGGCCTTCGGTCTCGGATGCATTGCTCCGCGGGCTTGCAACCCAGGAACAGATAATGGCGGCCGGCTATAATTCAAATCCTGCACGCCTTCCGGGATACATCACCCGCGGCGGTGCGGGCTGGGCGAACCTCATCCCGCGTGAAACGAAGATCTATTTGCAGATCTTCGCCTCGGTCGAGCAGAACGTCCCGATGACGCCTCGCCGTAAGTAAGAGAAGATACTAAATGATCGAACGGTCGCCGGTGAACTAGCCAGCGGCCGTTTTTGCTTTTATTCGCTTGCCAGATGGGCTTGGACGTCTGCGAACTTGAGCTGAACAAGGTTCGGCCCTGTAAAAAACGCATCCGCCGAGACATCGGCCACCGCGATCTCCGGTTGCGGGTATGCTAAAGCCTCGCTTTCATCAGCAAACTCCACCGTCGCCACATTCAGCCCCCAGAGCTCGCCGAGATAAATATCAAGCGTCGCCGGCCGGGCGTTGAGCTGGGCGAAATAGCGATTCTTGCGAATCTCGTTGCCCTCAAACATCTGCAGGTGGGCATATTCTTTCTCATCGAGTTCCATCGCCGCACGCTTAATGGTCCGCACCGCAGCAAACTCCGCCCGTTCCTGGTCAAAGAAATACCGCCACGCTTTCGTCTCCGGAATGCGGAGCGAACGAAGCCTGAGGCCGGTCTCGGGCAGATAATTGTCGAATAGCTGGACGTGCTCGCTGGCCGGTGTGAGCGGCTCGGGGAGAGCTGTAAAGAGATAGACCTTGCGAAAAATGGTCGTGTAAGAATTGTCGAACATTGCGAGCTTTATTATACTCGGGAGTTTGAACTTAGCTTAATCAGGTGATATTTATGAACAGATTTTTCATTGCTTTTATTTTCGTATCGCTTTCGGCATTTCTTGCGGCATGTGGCGGAGCCGAACCCGCGGCAAACAACGCCAATGCAAACAGCAACGTCGCAAACTCAGCGGCTATCAACGCAAATGCCGACAGCAACAGCCCGGTCGCGGTGACCACACCGACGCCGGCCGCGACGACCAACGAAGCTCCGACGGTCGGCCCGGTCTTCAAGGCATACTGTGCCGCGGTCGAGAAAAAGGATGAAGCCGCTATTCGCCGGATCTACTCAGCAGATTCTATTCGCCGCATCGAAGAGGAAATGAAGGCCGACGGCATCGATTCACTGATGGAATATTTCTCGAACGATATGGCGACGACCGCTCTCTGCGAGGTCCGCAATGAGACCATCACCGGCAACGAAGCCGTCGCCGAGGTCAAGACCAAAAGCATGCCGAACGGTGCCAAGGTCCTGTTCGTAAAGGAAGGTAACGACTGGAAGCTGACAAATCGCGTCCCGGGTTTTGAGAAGAAATAGCCTTCGCAAAAGTCTCCGCGAACTTTGTGCAAAGCCTTTGTGGCGTTTGCGATTAAAAAGACACCGAACCGGCTAAATGAAAAAGAGGATGGCCCACGAGCCATCCTCTTTTCTTTTGTTCTCGACCCAATTATTTCGCACCGGCGGCTTGATACTTCGGCAGCGTAACGCGAGCTGATTTTTCTTTCTTTAGCCCAAGCGCCCAGTCGGCCTGCATCAACGTGTGGATGTCGCGGGTTCCCTCGTAGATCACCGCTGCTTTGCAGTTCCGCAGGTAACGTTCGACCGGATAATCATTGATGTAGCCGTTCGCTCCGTGGACCTCGATGGCCATCGACGCCGCTTTCTCCGAACGCGTCGTCGCCTGCCACTTAGCTAGGCTCGCCGCCTTTGCCGAAGGCTTGCCCTCGTTCTTCAGGTAGCCGCATTTCAGCCACAACAGATGCGCCATCTGGTAATCGGCTTCCATCTCGGCGATCTTCTGCTTTACAAGCTGGAAATTGGCGATCGTCTGGCCCTGCACCTCGCGGGTGTTGGCATAAGCGACCGAGGCATCACGCGAAGCCTTGATGACGCCGGTCGCACCGGCAGCCACCGTGTAGCGGCCATTCTCGAGCGAGAACATCGCGATCTTAAAGCCTTCGCCTTCCTGCCCGAGCATGTTCGCCGCCGGGACGCGGACGTCCTGGAGCGAAAAGTAGCCCGTATCACCCGCACGGATGCCCATCTTGCCGTGGAGCGTTCCGCTCGAAAAGCCCGGCATCGACCGCTCGACGATAAAGCACGAGATACCAGTGTGGTCGCGAACCTTTTGCTTTTCCTGATCGGTCCAGCAGAAAAACAGGAAATGATCGGCCGTATTGCCGAGCGAGATCCACATCTTTTCGCCGTTCAATATCCAGTCGTCGCCGTCGCGTTTTGCGTAGCTTCGCATCCCGACGACGTCCGACCCGGCGTTCGGTTCGGTCAGGCCAAAGGTCGCGAGCTTTTCGCCCTTCGCCTGAGGGACGAGGTATTTCTGCTTCTGCTCCTCGGTTCCCCAGGCGAGCAGGCTCATGCTGTTAAGCCCGACGTGGACGCTCATCGCGACCCGCAGGAACGTATCGCAGGCCTCAAGCTCTTCGCAGACTAAGCCGAGCGAGATATAATCAAATCCCGCTCCACCATATTCCTCCGGAATGCAGACGCCCATCAGCCCAAGCTCGGCCATCTTGTCAAAAACGCTCCGCTCAAAGTGCGCCTTCTCGTCCCACTCCTTAATGTGCGGAGCAACCTCGCCCGCACAAAACTCACGAACAGTATTCCTCAACTGCTCCTGCTCTTCTGTCAATTCAAAATCGATCACGACTGCTCCTTTTCGGAAAATCCTTTTGTGTTAATATCAGACTCGAAACAACTTAAAAGAATATCACCGAACCTCGGTCCAAGCGAAATATGCCAAATTCGAAACGCTTATTCACTCTTTCTGCGATACTCATCACCGTCGCTGCTCTCTTTTCATTCAACGCCCTTGCTCAAAGCCCGACCCCAGAAGCAATGCCGAAGCTGCTTTCGCAGCGAGAGCAGATGGAGGTTCGGGAGGGGTGGCTTAAGAAGCGGCTTGGGACGCTTTTGCCGGGGATGATGAAGCGGCATGGCATTGATATGTGGATCGTTGTGAATGAGGAATTTAACAGCGACCCCGTAACCCCACACATCACGCCGCCGATCCCGATCGTAGGCCGGCGGGACGTTTTCATCTTCATCGACCGCGGTGAGACGCTGGAGCGGATCGCGATGGTCCGCTACGACGAGGAGCGGCTTAAGAATCATTACCGGATGGTGATGCCCGCCCGCGATAAATTTGGCGAGGAGCTGAAAAAGATAGTCGATGAACGCAAGCCGAAGACCATCGCACTCAACATCGGCGGCAGCCGCGGCCAACAGAGCGGGCTTTCTTATGATTCCTACCGCTTTCTGGCGGAATCGCTCGGTGCGGAGAATGAAAAGAAGTTCGTCCCGGCGGCCGATTTGCTAGTGGAGTTTTTCGATACGCGGCTTCCCGAGGAACTCGAGCACTATCGCAACGCCGTTGCCGCAACCGAGATAATCGCCCGCCGTGCGTTTTCAAATGAGGTGATAACGCCGGGCAAGACGACGGTCGGCGACGTCCGCTGGTGGATGATGGAACAGGTCAACAAGCTCGGCCTGACCATCTGGTTCCAACCGGACCTCCGCATCCAGCGTCGGCGGGCCGCGACCGAGACGACCGGGCCGTTCCTCAGCACCGCAGCCGAAGCCGAGGTCATCCGTCGCGGGGACCTGCTCCATCTCGATTTCGGGCTGGATTACATGGGCCTCTCGACCGACTGGCAAAAGCACGCGTATGTCTTGAAGGAAGGCGAAAAGACCATTCCGGCGGGTCTAACGGCGGCGTTTAAGAACACGAATCGGCTGCAGGACATCTTGTTCTCCATCGCAAGACCGGGCATGACCGGCACCGAGGTTTACGAAAAGACAATGGCCGAGGTCAAACGGCAAGGCATTGAGGCGATGATCTACTCGCACCCGATCGGCACCCACGGCCATGGCCTCGGCCCGTCGATCGATTTCCGCGGTAACATCGGCGGCGGCGGGAACAAGATCATCCTCGGCTCGTATATGTCCATCGAGCTAAACACCTCAACGCCGGTCGCCGAATGGGGCGGGCAAAAGGTCACAATGATGGCCGAAGACGACGCCGTAATGACCGAAAAAGGCTACGAATTCATCCGCCCGCGGCAGACGGAGATATATATCATTCGATGATCGCAGTTGCTAAAGCTCTTAAGATCATCGGCCGCGAGGTGCTGGCTTTGCCGGCAGAGCGGGTTGCGATCGAGAACTCGATCGGCCGAATTCTAGCGGAAGATATAGTGGCTGATTCGGATATGCCGCCGTTTGATCGGTCGCAGATGGATGGCTATGCCGTGCGTGCGGCTGATACGAAAGATGCTCCGGCGGTGCTGAAGCTGGTTGGCGAGTCAGCCGCCGGCCGCGGCTGGAAGGGGCGAATGAAAGCGGGCGAAGCCGTGAGAATAATGACGGGAGCACCGATGCCTGCGGGTGCCGACGCAGTTCAGAAGATCGAGCTAACGTCCGAGGCCAATGGCAACGTCACACTCAATGAACCGACCGCAAAGGGCCGCTTCATAGTATCGAAAGGCAAAGAGGTTAAAAAGGGCGCGACAGTGCTTCGCCGCGGAACCCGCATTTCGCCCGCAAATATTTCAGTACCGGCGGCTTTCGGCTACGCGAAGCTGAAGGTTTCGAAAAGGCCGCGGGTCGCCATACTCGCCACCGGGACCGAGATCGTGCCCATCGCGAAACGCCCAAAGCCCGACCAGATACGCAACTCCAACTCATTGATGCTCGCCTCGCTCTGCCAATCCGCGGGTGCTGAGACAGTAACGCTTCCTACTGTCGGCGACAAGCTTTCCGAACTCACCGCCGCCATCGAAACCGCCGCGAGATCTGTTGATCTTGTCATAACGACCGGCGGCGTTTCGGTCGGTAAATATGACCTGACGAAGGAAGCGATCGCCGGACTCGGGGCGGAGGTTTTCTTTGAAAAAGTGAAGCTCAAGCCCGGCAAGCCGACCGTTTTCGCGAGGCTGCAAAAGGCATATTTCTTTGGCCTTCCGGGCAATCCGGTCTCGGCGGCGGTGACCTTTCACCTTTTCGTTCGGCGGGCGTTGATGCTGATGCAATCGGCGTCCGCCGTCGAGCTTCCAACTGGCTTTGCAATATTGGAAGGCGAGGCGAAAGGCACGCGTGAACGCGACTCTTATCTGCCGGCGAGCCTCGCGACCGACTCCAAAGGCCGCCTGCTCGCCGTTCCGCTCCGCTGGCATGGTTCATCGGATTTCATCGGCTTTGCGAGTGCCGACGCCCTTGTCAAAATTCCCGCCGGCGGTTCCCTCACGTCCGGCGAGGTGTGCGAAGTGCTCTTCCTTTGATACATTAGGCGCATTCACACTGAGCGAACCTATGAGCGATTTATCGCATTTTGATGAAGCCGGACGCATCCGGATGGTCGATGTTTCCGGCAAAGAACCGACGAAGCGCGTCGCCGTCGCATCGGGCCGCGTGATTCTTTCGCCGGAGACCATCGCAAAGCTCCGCGCCAATGAAACGCCGAAGGGCGACCCGCTCGAGATCGCCCGCATCGCCGGCATCATGGCCGCAAAACGCACCTCGGAGCTAATTCCGCTCTGCCATCAGGTGCCGCTTTCAAAGGTAAATATCGAGGCCGATTTGACGGATTCAGGCATCGAACTTCGGGCCAAGGCCATCACAACATCACAGACCGGCGTCGAGATGGAGGCGTTGACCGCCGTTTCGGTCGCGGCCCTAACGATATACGATATGTGCAAGGCCGTTCAGCGTGACATCGAGATAACCGACATCCGGCTCGAATCGAAAACCGGCGGCAAGGAAGACTACAGCCGCAGCTAGCCGCCGATTTTTCTTCGCTCCGGGCGAACTTTGCGGTAAACTGTTTCGTAATCTGTTTCAGACCTTTAAGGGGAGAAAATTATGCCTTACAAAGTCGCAAAAGAAGCCGAACCGCAGTTCACGTTGCTGCTTATCGCAACTCTGGTCACCATCGGGATCTGGATCGCGTCGTGGTTCATCCCGTTCGTCGGGTATATTTTCTACCCGCTCCAGCTTTTTGCGACGTTCATTCATGAAGGCGGCCATGCCTTGGCGACCGTCCTCACCGGCAACTCGGTGCAGAGCCTGGCGGTTTCGCCGGATGCGAGCGGCGTTGTTTGGTCACAGTCCTCGGGTTGGTTCTCGCAGCTATTTATCTCAAGTGCCGGTTATCTCGGCACGACCGCTTTCGGTGCCGCCCTGCTGGCCTGGATGCGTTATGGGTTCGATTCGCGTCTTGCCCTTTACATCTCGGCCGGAACGGTTGGGGTTCTGACGGTCGTCTTTGGCGTGCTTGCCCCGATCTGGAATCTTTTCTCCACCGCAACTTTCGGCGGGCTTGTTTTCACGGTAATTTCGGGCAGCATCATCGCAGCCGGCCTTTTTGCCGTGGCGAAATACGCCGAGATCAAGTGGGTCAATTTCGCACTCGCATTTCTTGCGGTGCAGACACTGCTTAATGCGTTCTTCGACCTGGTAAATCTTTTCTTCATCTCGACCTTCTCGAACGCCCAATCGGACGCAGCGAATATGGCGGCCGCCACGGGGCTTCCGGCCGTTGTCTGGGTGTTTATCTGGATGGCAATCTCGATCCTGATGATCTCCATCGGCCTGCGGGTCTATGCGGTCAGCAAACGGTCGGGTTCGTCGGACGCCCTTTTCGAAGATCAATAACTTATGCGAAGACTCCCGGCTCTCGGTTTTTTCTTGCTTGCATTTTCGTTTACCGTCGCGGCTCAGGTGAAAACACCCGAGCCGCCGGCCGTTAAAAAGCCATTTGCCGAATCGCTTCAGGCGGTTGTGGTGACCACGCCCGATTGGCCGACGGTCAAAGGCACAGCACGCCTCTTCGAACGCAAAACGCTTCGCGCAAAGTGGACCGCTGTCGGCGATGAATTCCCGATCGTGGTTGGTCGCAGCGGCCTTGGCTGGGCGATCGAATCTGCCCCCGAATCTGCAAGTGAATTCAAGAAAGAGGGCGACGGCAAGGCTCCGGCAGGGCTTTTTTCTCTGACCTCCGCCTTCGGCTCTTCACCGAAACCGGAACAACTCAACTATCCCTACACCAAGCTCGAAAGCTCGACCGAATGCGTCGATGACGCCGCCTCATCGCATTACAACAAGATCGTTGACCGCTTCAAGGTCGGCAATTTCGATTGGAAAAGCTCGGAGAAAATGCTTGCCGTCGGTGAGGAATACGGCCTCGGTGTCTTCGTCGCTTACAATTCCTATCCGGTCCGCCGCGGCGATGGTTCGTGCATCTTTCTCCACGTTTGGAAGGACGCCGAGACCGCGACCAGCGGCTGCACCGCGATGGAACGCCGAAATGTCGAGCGTATCGTCTCCTGGCTCGAACCGACCCGGAACCCGTATCTTGTCCAGCTGCCTGCTGCAGAGTACAAAAAGCTCCGAAAGAAATGGAATCTCCCGAAGCTGAAATGACGCTTGCCGATCTTCCGCTCGGGGCAAGGCTCCTGATCCGGGCAAAGACCGAATGGCGATTCGCTGCCGTCTCTCGCAAGTCCGAGGAACGCATCACGCTCTCGGTCGCATCTCCAAAGGGCCGAAATTACCGCATCGCCCGTCCGCCGGCGAGCCCGCTCGCAGGTGAACGCGGCATCCAATTTCTTGTCAGCGAATCTGCCGAACACTGGCGAGAGAATCTTTCCCGCATCGAACGCCGCTGGTAACCGCCGCCGCCTTTCACCCGCCCGACCGCTTTGCTAGAATCAAAGTTTGCCCTGCACACGGCGAAGGCTTCTATGAAGGCAGTACGACGGAAAGAGGAAGTGATCAGCGTCCGCGGCGCCCGCGTCCATAATCTCAAAAACGTTTCGGTTTCGCTCCCGCTCAATAAACTTACGGTGATCACCGGCGTTTCCGGTTCGGGCAAGTCGAGCCTTGCCTTCGACACCATCTATGCCGAGGGCCAGCGGCGTTACGTTGAGTCGCTCTCCGCCTATGCCCGCCAGTTCCTCGAGCGGATGGACAAGCCGGACGTCGATGAGATCCTCGGCATCGCTCCGGCCATCGCCATCAGGCAAAAGAACTCGACCCGCAACCCGCGATCGACCGTCTCGACGCAGACCGAGATCTACGATTACCTTCGCTTGCTTTACGCTCGTGCGGGCCAGACATTCTGCCACGTTTGCGGCCGCGAGGTGAAGAAGGACTCGCCCGAGTCGGCTGCCGATGAGACGCTCTCAACGCTCGCCGAGGGAACGCGGTTCTACGTCCTCTTTCCGATCAGTTCCGAAGCACTTGCACCGGCGAAAAAGCCGACTAAGCGAACAACAAAAGCCGTCAAGAACGAACAGGCTTTGAGCACGCAGGCACATCTGATGTCGCTGATGCAGTCCGGTTATGCAAGGCTTTATCGCGGCGGCGAGGTGATCGAACTCCAACGGCCCGAGGACTACCCGCACGAGGACCTGAACGATACTTTCGTCCTCATCGACCGCCTCAAGGCGTCGGCGGACATCCGCCAGCGGCTGGTCGATTCGCTCGAGACCTGCTTCCGCGAAGCACATTCGGCCATCATCGAAACGACCGACGGCACGAAGCTTAAATACGCCAACCGCTACATCTGCAAGTATGACGGCACCGTGTACGAAGAGCCGGAGCCGCAGCTTTTTAGCTTCAATTCGCCCTACGGAGCCTGCCGGACCTGTCAGGGTTTTGGCAATACGATCGGCGTCGATTACGGGCTCGTCATTCCCGATCCGCTCAAGTCGATAAAGGACGGAGCGGTCGAGCCCTTACGCGGCCGCAGTACGAATGGGCGCAGAAGGAACTGCTTCGCTATGCCGCCGCGGCTGGGATAGACATCAAAAAGCCATACGCCGACCTCGAGGATTATCAGCAGAACTGCATCGTATTTGGCGACGAAGGCTGGCGGGGCATCCGCGGATTTTTCGAGTGGCTTGAGACGAAGAAATACAAGCTCCACGTCCGCGTTTTTCTCGCAAAGTTCCGCGGTTACACCAAGTGTCCCGATTGCGGCGGCTCGAGGCTCCGACAAGAGGCCCGCGATGTGAAAATAGGCGGCCGCTCGCTGCCCGAGGTGCTTGATCTTTCGATCACCGATGCCGCAAAGTTCTTTAACCAATTAGAACTCGATCGCGAACGCGAGAAGATCGCTGAACGCCTGCTTGAAGAGGTCCGTCGGCGGCTCAAATTCCTCGTCGATGTCGGGCTCGATTACCTGACGCTCAATCGGCTTGCCTCCACGCTTTCGGGCGGCGAGGCTCAGCGTATTCAGCTCGCGACCAATCTCGGCTCGCTGCTCGTCGGCACGCTTTATGTGCTTGATGAACCGAGCATCGGGCTCCATCCGCGGGACAATACGCGGCTGATCAACATCCTCAAGCACCTTCGCGACATCGGCAACACGCTGCTCGTCGTCGAACACGATGAGGAGACGATGCGGACCGCCGATCACGTCATCGACATCGGCCCTGCCGCGGGCGAACTCGGCGGCGAGGTCGTTTACGAGGGCACGTATAAAGGGCTGCTCAAATCGAAGCAATCGCTGACGGCTCGCTACCTGAACGGCGAGATGGAGATCCGCGTTCCACAAAAGCGGCGGAAGCCGGGCAAGGAAAAGATCGCCATCACGGGTGCTCGCGAGAATAATCTCAGGAACGTCTCGGTCGATATTCCGCTCGGAATGCTCGTTTGTGTGACGGGAGTTTCAGGCTCGGGCAAATCGACGCTGATCCACGACGTGCTTTACGCCGGCATCAAGAAAATGCGGGGCGAATGGACCGGCCACGTCGGGCTTTTTAAGGAGATCACAGGCACCGAGAACATCGACGATGTCATCTTGGTAGATCAATCGCCGATCGGCCGCACGCCGCGTTCGAACCCGGTGACCTACGTGAAAGCTTACGACGCCATCCGCGACGTTTTTGCGGGCACACAATCGGCAAAGGCGAAAGGCTTTGGCCCGTCACATTTTTCATTCAATGTGCCCGGCGGCCGGTGCGAGGTTTGCCAGGGCAGCGGCACCGTTACGGTCGAGATGCAGTTCCTCGCCGACGTCGAACTCACCTGTGAGGACTGCCGCGGAACGCGATTCAAGCAGGAAGTGCTCGGCATTCGCTACAAGGGAAAAAACATCCACGAAGCTCTAGCGATGACCGTTAGCGAGGCAATACTTTTCTTTAAGGATGTGAAAAAGCTGGTGACGAAACTCCGCGTCCTGGATGCCGTCGGGCTCGGATACCTGCGGCTCGGCCAATCGGCGACTACACTTTCCGGCGGTGAGGCACAGCGTGTAAAGCTCGCCTCGCACCTTGCCCAAACGACCGCCTCGCGAACGCTCTTCATCTTTGACGAACCAACGACCGGGCTCCACTTTGACGACATCAATAAGCTGCTCGGAGCTTTTCGTGCATTGCTCGATAACGGTTCAAGCATCATCGTCATCGAGCACAACATGGACGTGATAAAGACAGCCGATCACCTGATAGACCTCGGCCCCGAAGGCGGAGTCGGCGGCGGCCATGTCGTCGCCATCGGCACGCCCGAAAAAGTGGCCGGCTGCGAAGCCTCGCACACCGGCCGTTATCTCAAAGATGTGCTTTGATCAATCATCACCAAACTTCTCGCGCCAGTGCGGGGCTATTTCTTCTAGCACCTTACAGTCGCAGTAACCGCCGTTTTCCGTCAGCCAAGTTGAGACCTTTGGGAAGCTGAGCCCGTTCTCCATCATGAACTGCATTGCATAGCGGAGGCTGTGGTTGCACTCCTTGTCGTACAGCTCGTCCTCGACAAAATCGAGTAGCTTGCTAATCGACTCTGCACCGGCCGGGAGCGAATCGAGAAAAGCCTCGAGCTCCTCGCCGCTAAGCTGCTGCAGTGATTCTATCTGTCGTTTTCTCACTATCGGCATAATGGTTTTCTACCACATTCCGGTCCGGCGGGCACGGTCCGGGATCTTTTATTCTTCGGCCTTCCGGCCGGCGTGTGCTTCTTCCTCTTCGTGTCGGCGGCGGATGCCGTCGCGGCCATCGTAGCGGAGAAAACCCGGCAGGAACAAAGCCGCGGCCAACACCGAAACGACGCACAAAATTCCGCCGGAAACGAGAGCGATCTTTACGCTGAACGACTCGGCCACGATCCCCATCTTTGCGCTGCCGAGCATCGGCCCGGTCAGATAGCTGACCATCTCGATGCTCGCCAGCCGGCCGCGGAGATGGTTCGGTATCGTCTGATTCCAGATCGCTCCGCGAAAGATGCCGGAGATCATATCGAAGAAACCGGCCGCCACAAGGAAAAGCAACGCGAAAACGATGCCGTCCGCCAGCCCGAATCCGATGATCGCAAATCCCCAAAGTACTGCCGCCGCCGTAACCAGAACTCCGTGGCGGTGAACCGACTTCGTCCAGCCGGAGGTCAGGCTCGCGACCAAGGCACCGAGTGCGATCGCGGCAGGAAAGAAGCCGAGATATCGCTCACCATAGATCACCGCAAGTGCCGGATAAAGCGCCTGCGGCATCGCGAAGAACATCGCGAAGATGTCGATGAAATACGTCCCGAGAAGCTCCTGCCGGCTCTTTGCGTATCTCAGTGCCTTGCGGATCGCATCGAGGCTCGGCCGCTCGGCATTCTCCGGCGGCGGTACGGCGCTGACGGCATAGACCGCGTAGATCGTCGCCGCAAACGTAACCAGATCGAGTGCGTAGGCGACCGAAGGCCCGAGCTTGACAACAATGATTCCCGCGATCGCCGGACTGATGATCGCCCCGATACTCCAGCGGATCGAGTTGAGCGCCATCACCGACGAGATCAGCTCCGGCGGAATGATCTTTTGTATGAACGATTCGAATGCCGGCCGCTGTATCGCGGCAAGGCCTGCGTGGACGGCTACACAAATAAAAAGCACCGAAACGTAGGGAGTTTCGAGCAGCGAATTGGCAAGAAGCGTCGCGGAGGCCGCCGCCTGGCCAAACTCGGTCAACCGGAGCAGCCGCCGCTTTTCAACAAAATCCGCTAGTGCTCCGCCGATGACGGCAAGCACGAGCATCGGCACGAACTCGGCGAGATAGATGTAGCCGACCATCGCCGATGAGCCCGTGAGCTCATACATCTGCCACGGGACGACGATGAACGTCATCATCGAACCAAAGAAGGAAACGAGCTGGCCGATGAAGAGCAGCCGGTAATCGCGAGAGTCCCTGAGCGGTGTTATGTCGAGGAGCATCGCGACGTCGCTACGCGGTCCCGTAGATCTTTAGTTTGAATTCGTCGTTCGAGGTATAGACCTCGGCCCGCCGGCGTGAGATCCGTTCGGATTGTTTGAGGATCATCGGGAGGCCGCCTTGCGGCACGTCGGGGCAATATTCGCGGCGGGTAAAGATGGCGGCGATCTGCGGATTGATCCGCTGGGTTATGCCGAACCGTATCGCCCGCGAGGCCGGTGGCACGAAGCCGTTCGTCCGCCGGGCGTTGATGAACTCGATCGAGTTGTCGTAGATGTTCATTCGCGAGCCGATATCGCGAAGCGCGAAGTCGCGATGAATGAGCATATTCGCAACCGCCTCGCGAACTGAATAGAGGTGATATTTCGAACGCGGCACGGCTTGCCCGTTCGTGTCGGCCTTTCGCTGTCGCGGGGCCGTCTTTTCGAGGTCGCAGTAGCGTTCGACGAACTGCATCATTGCCTCAAACTGATGCAGCAGATTGCCGCCGACGTCACGGCTCTCCACCAACTGTGCGTTGCCGTTCTCGCCGGAAAAGCGGCTGATCTTAACCGTGCTTCGCGGGAAGAGCGAGACCACGCTTTCTGTCCGGCCAAATAACGTCAGCCCGGCGACCGTCGGGAAAAATTCGTCGCCATTGCCCGCCGCGAGCAAGAGGTCTTTTCGCACGAGCTCTTTTGTATCAAACTGGCCCGGCAGTGGATTGATATCGGCGAACGCCTGGGCAAACGACCAAAGCAACCCTTCCTCGATGTCGCTTTCGGTTGCCGTAAAGAGCGGAATATTCTCGTATGTGAATGGCCGGATCTCGTCGAGCCATCGCGAGAGTTCGTCGCGGGTCACCTCCCGCTTTTCCGCGCCGAACCGCATGTAAAAGCGGCCGTCGCGGGTCCGGAAAGGCTTTCGCCGGGCATCGATATCAAGCGCGACAACACGCTTTCCGCTGTCAAAAGCGATGCTGTCGATCATCGGCACGATCGGCGGCACGATCTCCTCGCGGCAGATGCGGACAAGCTCGGCCTGCACCTCGTCGGGGTTGCTCAGCCCCTCGACCCGCAATTGGTCGTTCACACCAAAGATGATCGTCCCGCCATTCGTATTGGCGAGAGCGACGATCCCTTGAGCGATCCGCTCGGGATTCGAAAGCTTTACCTTTAATTCAAGGTAGGTATCTTCGCCGCCGCGGACAAGGCGCAGCAGTTCCGTCCGGGAGGTCACCGGATGGCTGGCATCCAAAAGATATTCTTGATGGGAGCGATCTGCCGGATTATCAAATCGCTGGCTATGTCGGAATCGTCTGCGGGCCATAAAATCCGGCGTGTGCTTTTTTGTCAAGACGGACCACACCTGTTTGTCCGCCCGGGCATCGGGGACCGGTCCCCAAGCCTCTGGATTTGTCCTTTCGGACTGTTTCTATTCAAACATGTGTAAACCCAAAAGTAAAAAATAAGCGTCGGGAAAAGCCTGGCATCGCTCCCTTGGGCGGCCGATTCCTTGTTTTTTGGTAGCGACTTGAAGTATTTTCAAGAGAGCTTTCACAAAAGTCAGACTCAAAACGTTCGATCGAACTGGCACTCCCCGCGGGAAGTCCGGGGTGAAAGCACGCAAACAATGGCGGCTAATAACGCGGCAGTAACAGCATATGTCGGGCTCGGTTCCGACCTTGGCGACCGGGCGGGAAATCTCCTGCTCGGCGTCCGCGGGTTGATCGAGGCGTGTTTTGAAGTAACCGCTATCTCATGTATCTATGAGTCCGAACCGATCGACATGGAAGGCGCTCCGGATTTTCTCAATATGGCCGTCGCACTGCGCTGTAAAGAGGTGACCCCGACCCAGTTGATGGCCCGACTGCTCCGGATCGAGTACAACCTTGGCCGGACGTCCAAGACCTTTCACAAGCCGCGGACCATCGATCTTGATCTGCTTTTCTTTGGCGAGACAAAGATGGACACACCGTTCCTCACGCTGCCGCACCCGCGTATCCATCTCCGAAAGTTCGTCCTTATGCCGCTGAATGATATTGCGCCGAAGCTTCGCCATCCGGTTCTCGGCAAAACGGTCGAAGACCTTCTTGCCGTAACGCCTGACGATTCGCGCATTGAGAAGTGGCTCCCCGCGGATGTAAACCGGGGCGTCGCCGCCGATGTCGCCGGCGTCTGATGCTAGACTTAAACGTCTGAAAGGAATAGACTAAACACCTTTTATGGCCTACCTTAAACCGGACAAACCCGAGAAGGTTTACGTTCCCGCACTTCGAGCCGCCAAAGAGAAGGGCGAGAAGCTCGTTTGCCTTACGGCCTATGATTACCCGACCGCCCGCATCGTTGACGAGGCCGGCGTGGACATCATCCTTGTCGGCGATAGCATGGGAAATGTCATTCACGGCTACGGGAACACGATCCCGGTTTCGCTTGAGGAAATTCTCTCGGCGACCAAGGCCGTAAAACGCGGCTCAAGCCGAGCGCTTACCGTCGCCGACATGCCCTACGGCAGCTATCACACCGGCGACAACAAGGCCGTGCGAAATGCCCTCAAGCTGATGAAATACGGCGGTGCCGAGGCCGTGAAGCTCGAAGGCGGCCGCAACCGGGTTGACCTTGTGAAACGCTTGGTCGATGAAGAGATACCCGTTATGGCACACATCGGCCTGACGCCGCAGTCGGTCCATAAGCTAGGCGGCTATCGCGTCCAGGGCAAAACGACCGACGACGCAAAACGTCTTATCGACGACGCATTGCTTCTCGAAGAGGCAGGAGCTTTCGCCGTCGTTCTCGAACTTGTGCCGCGCGAGGTCGCGGCCGTCATCACCAAAGAACTTAAGATCTCGACCGTCGGCATCGGCGCCGGTACCGACTGTGATATCCAAGTTCTTGTCCTGCACGACCTGATCGGGTTTACATTCGGCCGCCAGCCGCGGTTCGTCCGGCAATATGCCAACGTCAGCGGTGTCATTACCGACGCGATAACGCGATGGATGGACGACGTCCGCAGCGGCAACTACCCGGCCGAGGCCGAGTCGTATGGTTTGCCCGAAGACGTAAACCTGGAAGATTTGACGGCAACTATTCCGTTCTAAGTTCGTTATGGAGATCATTAATCGCCGACAGCGAATGGCCTCGATCACGCGCAAGCTTCGCCGTGAGAACAAGACCATCGCCTTTGTACCCACAATGGGGGCACTTCACGAAGGCCACCTCGCTCTCGTCCAGGAAGCCTCAAAACGCGGCGACGCGGTCATTGTCTCGATCTTCGTTAATCCGGCCCAATTTACAGACGCAAAGGACCTCGCAAACTATCCACGCGATCTGGCGACCGATGCGGCCTTATTGTCCGAGTTCGGCGTCGACTACATTTATGCTCCCGAGCCGCACGACATCTATCCCGAGGGCTTTTCAAGTTTCGTTTATGTTGAGGGGCTTTCCGAGAGCCTTGAGGGCGCTTCGCGGCCTGGCCATTTTCGCGGTGTCGCGACGGTTGTGACGCTATTGCTCAACACCATTCGGCCGGACTTCGCCTTTTTCGGCGAGAAGGACGCCCAGCAGCTTGCCATAGTGAAAAGACTGACCCGCGACATGGGCTTCGATACTGAAATTATCTCGGTCCAGACGGTTCGCGAACCGAGCGGACTCGCGAGGTCTTCGCGAAACGAACTTCTCTCGCCTGAGGATCGGGCTCGGGCGTCGGTGATCTACGCGGCACTCCATATGGCTCAAAATGCCTTCATTTCGGGTGAACGTAATGCTTCGAAATTGACTCAAATGGTAGAAAATGCGCTGAAGTCGGATCCTGACGTGACGCTTGACTATGTTGCCACAGTAAATGCTGAAACGCTGAAAGTCGTTGAGAGAGTTGGAGATACGGGCTCGATGATCGCGGTTGCGGCAAAGATCGGAGGTGTTCGGCTGATAGATAACATCAGATTAGGCCGCGGGCAGTAGTCTGGCACCTCTATTGCATCTAAACCGTGTAGGGCGAGGCATTTGCCGGCCCGAAAAAGTGATGAAAAACTATCTGAAAACGTTTCTCCTCTTTACCGTCTTCGCAATATCTGCAACGGCGGTCTCCGCTCAGGCAAGACTGACGACCGTAAACGGCGGTTCGTTCAATATCGAGGACCACAAGGGTAAGGTCGTCATAATGGCGGTCGGAGCTTCGTGGATTCCGCTCTCTGGAAAGCAGGTGGAATTCACCAATGTGCTTTCCCGCAAGTATGCCGGTAAAGACGTCGTTGTGCTCTATGTCGCTACCGATTCGGTAACGCAAGGAACGCGAAATTTTGCCTCGGCGGCGGATCTCAGCCAGTTCGCAACAAAGAACCGCCTATCGGCCACGATGATCCGAGACAATGACGGTGCATTTATGCTCAAGCACTATTCGCTTGATCAGGTACCTTCGTTCGTCATCCTCGGCAAGGACGGCAAGATGGTCGGCGAACCCTACGGCGGCATCGATCCGAAATACGACGTCACCGTCCCGATCTCACGCGTTGTCGATCGGCTGCTCTGATTCTCAATGGAAAATAAATCAAGAAAAAGAGGCTCCACTGCGAGCCTCTTTTTGTGTCTGTGGTTTGTACCTCTGGTCTGTGTCTTCGTTCTGTGCAGTCTGTGTTTTTTGCTCTTAGAAACCGCGGTCACTCTTTAGATCAACCATTCGGGAGCCATGAACCACAGAACATACAGAAGCAGAACCGAAAGCCACTGATTAAGCTCTCCACGGTAACGACCGCGACAGATCAAATCCAGACCAAGGTCTCAAAGCGCCTCAAGCCTTTTCACCTATTGCGGCTTCAAAACCGCGATACAGCTCATACACCAAATTGATCGGCAGGCCGACGACGTTCCAATAGTCGCCGCTGATGCCGCGAATGAAGAGCGCCGCCTGGGCCTGTACGGCATATGCTCCGGCTTTGTCGAGCGGGTCGCCCTCAAGTGCCAAAAACTCGATCTCCGCCTCGCTCATTTCTGCAAACGTCACGGCCGTCCGTTGTATTCCCGAAACTGCGGTTGAATCGCGAACGAGCGCGACGCCGGTTATCACATCGTGCACTTCGCCTGAGAGCAGACGGATCATCCGCCGGGCGTCGTCCATATCGGCCGGTTTGCCGATGACCTCGCCGCCGAGCACAACGGTCGTATCCGCCCCGAGTACGACGCGTCCCGGCCACTGGCCCGCGATCGCGGCCGCCTTTTCAACCGCCAGCCGCTCAACATAAGCCTCGGGGGTCTCGCCCTCGCGTAGGCTTTCGTCGATCTCCGGCACGTCCTTTACAAAGCTCCAGCCGACGGAAGCAAGTATCTCCGATCGCCGCGGGCTCCCCGAGGCAAGTACTATCTCCGGCAAAATGCCGTCTTTCTGGTCGTGATTTAGCATTTCTAAATGTTCTCGTTTAAGATGATATTAGATCGGAGCAGATTGGCAAATGGAGCGATTTTCAAACCTTGTACCTACTTTCGTCCGATCGCTGCCCGATGACCCGGACATTCTTGAGACCGTTATCGTATCGCTCTGGCGGCCGGCCGTTGGCGAGGCGATCGCCGAGGCCTCGCGGGCACAGAGTTTCACCAAGGGCCGGCTGGTCGTCGGCACTAAGGACAAGAATTGGAAAGCCCAGCTTGATTCGATCGCGCCGGAGCTGGTCGCTAAGATGAATCGTTTCCTCGGCAAGAGCATGGTCCGCTATATCGAGATCGCGGCCGCCCCCGAATTGTTTGCCGAGTCGAAAGAAGATTGACCAAATATGGATGTCAAAAAGATCGCAAAGCTCGCTCATTTGGAGATAACCGACGAAGAGGTCGCCATCTACACGCCGCAGATGGAGCAGATCGTCGGCTATATTGAGCAGCTCAATGAGCTCGATACCGGCGACGTTGAGCCGATGCTCGGCGGGTTGACCGCTGCCGGACAGGCGACCGACGCGATCCGCGAAGACGAGATCGGCACAAGCCTCGGGACTGAAGCGGCACTGAGCCGTGCTCCGGCCTCAACCGACGGCCACTTTCAGGTGCCGAAGGTACTATGAAGATCGCCTGGCTGATGGCGGCCGCCATTTTCGCCGCCGGGTGCAGCTTGCCGCAGCTCGAGCCGGCGGAGTGCGGCGAGTCGCGGCCCGCGTTGCGGGAGTTTTACTCGACCCATTTTGCCGGCGATATGCTTTTCTCAAAGGAACGGCTCGAGGAAAAGCGGCGGCATTTGACCGACCGGTTCTATCAGTCGCTCACGGCGGCCACCGGTGACGCCGACCCATTCACTTCCGGCACCGCAGATGTGCCGCGAGCGTTCAGGATCGGGAGCTGCGAAAAACCGGCCGAGGGGCGGACGTCGTTCGAGGTGCTGCTCTTCTGGCGTGACGAGACCCGCACGGAACAGCGAGCGATCACGGTTGAAATGGAACGCTCGGGCGATGCCTGGCTGATCGATAAAGTTAATAACTGAGACCTGATGCTAAAGAACGAGATCGAACGCGTTTTGACCAATGCCGAGCGGCTAAATGACCAGCTCGGCTCGTTTTTGTCGATTGAGCGGGATCATGCTCTCGGGCGTTCCGAAGCCATTGAAAATGCCTCGGGCGAGCTTCCGCTCCGCGGCGTGCCGATCGCCATCAAGGACAACATCTGCACCAAAGACATTCGCACCTCGTGCGGCTCGCGGATACTTGCGAACTATACCGCCCATTACGACGCGACCGCCGTGCAGAGGCTTAACGCCGCCGGTGCCGTCACCGTCGGAAAGACCAACATGGACGAGTTCGCGATGGGTTCCTCGAACGAGAACTCTGCGTTCGGCCCGGCTCGGAATCCCTGGGACCCGGAACGCGTTCCCGGCGGAAGCTCGGGCGGTTCGGCAGTCGCTGTGGCTTCGGGTGTGGTCGATGTTGCCCTTGGTTCAGAGACGGGAGGCTCGGTGCGTCAGCCCGCGGCTCTTTGCGGCATCTATGGCCTAAAGCCGACCTATGGACGCATCTCGCGTTACGGGCTTGTCGCGTTTGCGTCTTCGCTCGATGCGATCGGTGTTTTTGGCAGCTCGGCGGGCAAGATCGCTGATGTCCTTGGCGTTGTCGCCGGCCGTGACCCGCTTGATTCGACCTCGGCAGACGTTCCGGTGCCGGATTATTCATCGATGCTCGACGGCAGCCTCGAAGGCAAACGCATCGGCGTGCCGCGGGCGTTCTTTGGCGAAGGGCTTGATGAGGAAGTGCGGGCGGCGGTCGAAGCTTCTATCGATAATTTCCGCAAGCTCGGCTGCGAGGTGGTTGACATCGAACTCCCGCACGCCAAATACGGCATCGCGGTCTATTACATCATCGCGACCGCCGAGGCATCGTCAAACCTTGCCCGCTATGACGGCGTCCGCTACGGCGTTCGTGCCGAGGATGCTCACGAGCTGCGGCGAATGTATTTCAAGACCCGCGAAGAGGGCTTCGGCCCCGAGGTCAAACGCCGCATAATGCTCGGCACTTATGTGCTCTCGAGCGGCTATTACGACGCCTATTACTCCAAGGCACAGAAGGTCCGGGCTCTCGTCCGTGATGACTACAAGACGGCTTTCGAGAACTGCGACTTCGTGCTGACGCCGACCTCGCCGACCACCGCTTTCCGCTTGGGCGAACGCTCCGACGACCCGCTGGCGATGTATCTGAGCGACATTTACACCGTTTCGGCAAATCTCGCCGGACTGCCCGCGATCAGCATTCCCTGCGGGCTTTCGTCCGAAGGCCTGCCGATCGGCGTCCAGCTCGTCGGGAATTACTGGGCCGAGGGCGACCTGCTCAATGCCGCAAATATTTACGGCACCGAACACCCGCTCGACGCCAAGCCGCTGATCCACGCTGAATAAAGACCGGAACAACGGCTAAGGGGCCGAGCCCATCATTACATCGCTAAACTCGACCGGCGGTGCGGCGACGATCATCGGCGAGTTCCCGTTCGGCGGAAAGCAAAACAAAGTGCCTTCCCATGCTCCGAATTCATATCTGCCGTTCGATAGGCCTTCGTGCCTGCGGTACCACTGTATCTTGTCCGCAGCGTAAACGTTGGCATTGGTGTGGATCGCGAGTGCTCCCATCAGGTACTGGCCATCCGCTGTCGTGCCTTCATTGCCCGGCTGGGTATCACCTGCCCCGCACGAATAAACGACAATGTTGTCAACCTTGCCCGCGATCGCCGACCACATTGCGACGTTCGTATGCAGCACATTCTCGCGGCCAAGCTGGAGCCCCATACCGCCCGCGTCCATCGACATCGCGGCATTTCGATTCGATCCGGCATAGCCGTGGCAAAGCACGAACATCGAGTGGATCTTGCCGCCGGATGCCCGAGCCGTACCGTTAATGCTCGCAAAGGCATTTGCCAAGGCCACCTCGGCATCTGTGTTAAAGATTGAAAGATTAGCTCGTGAAGGGACACCGCCCCCGAGTCGCTTGTCGCGAAGTGCAAAATATCTCGCCATGATCTGAATATCCTCCGGTTCTTCCTGCCGGCAACAAACGCCGCCGGCCGGAACGAAATTTTATGATTGATCGGTAACACGGGAGCAAATCCCGTTCGTCTAACATCGAGACTGCAAGAGCATCGGCTTTTTGCGTAACCGCCGCCGCCGCGAGAGCGAGAGCTCCACATTGAAAGAACCTCGCGGCGAATATACACCCGAAACCAATTACAGCCAAGCGCTTCTCAGGCCGAATGCAAAAAAAACGGGCCCGCGCATTGTGCGAGCCCGCTTTTTGCTTTTGTTGGCTAAAACGCCCTTACTCTGTTATCCCGACCTGTGTCAGTGCGTAGGCATATTCGAACGCCACTTCCTTCAGGCGGTCGTAGCGGCCCGAGGAACCGCCGTGGCCGGCACCCATGTTGGTCTTGAGCAGGACGACGCTGTCGTTCGTCTTGTATTCGCGGATCTTGGCCGCATATTTTGCTCCTTCCCAATACGGCACCTGGCTGTCGTTTAGCGAAACCTCGACCAGCATATTCGGATACGCCATCTTCTTTATCTGGTCATATGGTGAATAGCTGTACATATAGTCCCAGGCCTTTTTGTCGTCCCGCGGGTTGCCCCATTCATCCCATTCCTCGGTCGTCAGAGGCAGCGTCTCGTCGATCATCGTGTTCATCACATCGACGAACGGCACCTGCACGATCGCGGCTTTGTAGAGTTCCGGAGCCTGGTTCATCACCGCACCCATCAGCAGGCCGCCGGCTGAACCGCCCTGAATTACAAGCCGGTCGCTCGATGTGTATTTGTTCTTAAGCAGCCACTTCGACGAATCGACAAAGTCGTTGAAGGTGTTCATCTTCTTGAACATTCGGCCGTCCTGCCGCCACTTTTCGCCAAGCTCGCCGCCGCCGCGGATCTGGGCAAGGGCGAAGATCATTCCGCGATCGACCAGCGAAAGCCTGGCGGTCGAGAAGTTCGGCGTCATCGAGGCACCGTATGAACCATAAGCGTAAAGCAGCATCGGCGACTTGCCGTCGAGCTTTGTGCCCTTTTTCATCATCAGGATGACCGGGACCTTTACGCCGTCGCGGGCATCGGCCCAAACGCGGGTCGTCTCATACTGCGTTTTGTCGTAGCCGCTCGGTATCTCCTGCTGCTTGATGAGCTTGGATTGCCGCGTTCGCAGGTTGAATTCAAAGGTCGATTGCGGCGTGATCATCGACGAATAACCAAACCGAATGACGTCCGTTTCGTACTCCGGATTGTACGCGAGACTCATCGTGTAAACGCTTTCGTCGGTCGGTATCCGCATCGGTGCCCGCCGCGTTTTCATATCCATCACACGGAGGTACTCAAGCCCGTTCTCAAGCTCCGAGACAACGGCGAAATCCTTAAAGAAATCGATACCCTCGATCTTGATGGCCGGGTTGTGCGGGATGTAATCCTTCCAGTTGTCTTCGCTCGGATCCTTCTGCCCGACCCGCATCACTTTGAAGTTTTCGGCGTCCTTGTTCGTTCTGATAAAGAACTCGCCGTTGTTGAAGTCGGCCGAATACTCATGCCCCTCACGCCGCGGCGAGAGCACGCTGAACACGCCGTCCTTGACCGCGTTGGCCGGAAGATAGCGGTATTCGCTCGAGGTTTTGGCGAATGAAGCGATGAAATACATCTGCTTATCGCGGCTACGCCCGATGCCCGTGTTGAAGAGCACGTCCTTTTCTTCAAAAATGAGCTCGGTGTTCTTCGTCCCGACTTCGTGCCGCCAGACCTTGTCGGAACGCTTTGAGACCGCGTCTTCCTGGCCGATAAAGAGGAACTTGCCATCCGGCGACCATTCGACGCTGGTCACCCGCTCGATCTTATCCGGAAGCACCTTGCCGGTGCGGAGATCTTTGACCTGGAGGGTATATTGACGATAGCCGGTCGTGTCGGTCGCATAAGCGAGCATATTGCCATCGTCGCTCGGTTCAGCGTTGGAGACAGCAAAATACTTAAAGCCCTCGGCCATTTTGTTCAGGTCGAGCAGAACTTCGGGGTTCGCCCCGTCCGCGGCCTTGCTGCGGAGATAGGTCGCATACTGCTTTCCTTCCTCGGACTTCGAGAAGTACCAATAGTCGCCCCGCTTGACCGGAACGCTCAGGTCGGTCTGTTTGATCCGGCCGAGCATTTCCTTATAGAGCTCGTCGACCATCGGCTGATGCTTGCCCATGTGGTGCTCGACGTAGGCATTCTCATCCTCAAGATACTTGATGATCTCGGGGGCTTTCTTCTCGTTACGGTCACGCATCCATGCGTAATTGTCCGTGATCTCGTATCCATGGATCTTAAGGACACTCGGGACCTTTTTCGCTACGGGTGGTTTCATATCTTTCTGGGCGAGTGCGGCCGGGCCGCTGCTCGCTAGCAGTGCTATTGTCGCAAATGACAGCAGTCTCTTCATCATCGTTGCTCCTTATTTTTGATGGCTCCCGAATATGTGGCGTTAACAGAAGTTGATACGTTCGATGATATTCCTTTGTTTCGGGTTCGGCAAAAGATGAAGGGCCGCACCGCGGAAAGCGATGCAGCCCTTTGTTCATTGAAACCGCACTATTCGCCGGCGGTTGCTTCTGCACCATCGCGGAAGAAGGTGCTGACGGCAAACATCGACGGGAACCCGTTCGGCAGTTCTTCCGGTCGGACCGGATAGCCGCAGACCTGATGGCCGAGCCCGAGAGCGGCGAACGCCTGCTCGTCGTTGAGTGCACGGTAATCAAAGCCCGGGATCAGCGATGCGACGCCGGCGGCCGCCTGCTGACGCGGCATCTTCTCATCCGACATCGCGGCATTATAGGCAAAGGTCGCCATGATCACGGCCGAACGCTTCAGGTCCTCTTCGATCGTCCGATCGGCAACGTCCTGCGTTGTGTGCCAGGTGCGGCCGAAGTATTCGATCGGGTCCTGAATGAACTGGAAGCCCGGAAGCCCAACGCCCGTGAAGGCGAGGTGGTCCGTTCCGCCGACCGAATTGATGCTAACGGTCTTTGCACCGAGGTCGTGGAAAGGCTCAAACCAAGTGCGGAACATCGGCCTCAGGGCCTCATTGCCCTGCATGTTGATGCCGCGGATCTGGCCCGTGCCATTATCGAGGTTGAAGTAGGCAGCAAACTTGTCGTAAGCCGGAAGCTTTGTCAGCGTCCGCGGGCCGCCTGAGAGTGCGGCAAAGGCTGCGTTGTCCGAGCCATCGCCGATACGGGCGAAATTCTTCGCAACGTAACCGCGGGCACCGAGCAGTCCTTGCTCCTCACCGGTCCAGAGTGCGATCCGGATCGTCCGGCGGGGCTTGAGGCCGGTCGCCGCGAGGATACGCATCGCTTCCATCGTGACCGTCACGCCCGCACCATTGTCGGTCGAGCCGTTGCCGGCGTGCCACGAATCAAGGTGGCCGCCGATCATTACGACCTCATCGGCGAGGTCCGTTCCCGGGATCTCGGCGATGGTGTTGTAGCCCTGCAGATCGTCCCCAAAGAACTGGACCGCCAGATCGACCGTCATCTTGACCGGGATGCCCTGCTTCAGAAGACGATAGACGCGGTTGTATTGCTCGGTCTCGGCGACAAGCTGCGGAATGGTCGGAGCAGCTCCTTTTGAATAAACTCGCATTCCCGCAAACGGGCTCTGGCCCGGAACCGGCGTCGTCGGTGCCGGCGAGGCTCCCATGACGCGGATCGTTCCCGAATCAGTTCCCATGCTCGGCTCGACCAAAACAGCAACGCCTTCTTCAAAGTAGAAGCGGTACTTTCGCTGGTTGAACGATTGATTGCCCGCTCCCCCAGCGCCTTGGCGTCCGCGGTTCTGCTGGACGTTATCCTGCGGCTTTGCGGCATCAAGCTTGGCGAGTTCGTCGTCCGACGTACGCGAAGCGACCGGACTAAAGCCCGGCTCAACGCGGCGTTCCGGAGCGGTGAAGACGATCGCACCTTTCAGCTTGCCATTGTATTTCTCAAGGCCCGCCTCATCGGTCGCGTCAACATAGACCACGTCGCCGGTGATGGCTCCATTGGTCGAGGGCGACCATGCCTTCGGATATGAGCGGAATGCGACGAATTCGCCGTTCGCATCGACCGAGGCCGTGAACCGCTTCAGTTCCCAGCCCTTGCCAAATTCGCCCCAGGGGTCGATGGCGGCATTCTTCATGCCCCACTTTTCGAGCTGTTCCTTGGTCCAGGCGTTTGCCCGGCGTTGTGCGGGCGAGTTGGTCAACCGGGCGCCGATAACGTCGCTGAGGTACTTCATCGTCGCCATTGCCTGCGAGCGGTTCATGCCCTCGTCGCGGATGCGGTCAACCGAAGGCCGTTCGACGGCCGGTGCCGGCTGCGCGAGGACAAGCCCGGGCGCAACCATCGTCAAAACTAGTAAAAATGCGAGTCTTTCTCTCTTGAACATCGATCAATTGTCTCCTAAATGTGTGATTCGCAGACCATTTTGCTGGATTGCGCCGCAGGTGGGCAAGTCAATGTCGTGCGATGTGTGCTGAATACGATGTTATTTACGCACAGGCCGATGCCAATGTTTCATACAAGCCACGTAAGAAACCGCTTTTCGATTCCCAAAACCATTGCGTAATCGTTCCGGTTCGGTGATAATCACTCTTTGCCGCCGTTTAGTGCGGGCGTCTATATCAGATCGATCACATAAAATGAGGATATTGGTTACCGGCGGTGCCGGATTTATCGGTTCGCACCTTTGCGAAAGGCTGCTCAATGAGGGCAACGAGGTGATTTGCCTCGATAATTTCTTCACCGGGCGGAAGGCGAATGTCGCACATCTTTTCGACGATCGCCGCTTTGAGCTCGTCCGCCACGACGTCACCGAACCGATCCTGCTTGAGGTTGACCAGATCTATAACCTCGCCTGCCCGGCCTCGCCGATCCATTATCAGTTCAACCCGGTCAAGACCGTAAAGACAAGCGTGATGGGCATGATAAACATGCTCGGGATGGCGAAGAGGGTAAAGGCCCGGATACTTCAGGCCTCGACCAGCGAGGTTTACGGCGATCCGCTTATTCATCCGCAGACAGAAGATTACTGGGGCAATGTGAACCCGATCGGCCCGCGAAGCTGCTACGACGAAGGAAAACGCGTCGCCGAAACGCTGATGATGGATTATCATCGGCAAAATGACGTCGATACCCGTATCGTCCGTATTTTCAACACTTACGGCGAGCGGATGATGGAAAACGACGGCCGCGTGGTTTCAAACTTCGTTGTCCAGGCACTCAGAGGCGAGCCCTTGACCATCTACGGCGATGGCAGCCAGACGCGTTCGTTCTGTTACGTCAGCGACCTCGTCGATGGCTTAATTCGCCTTATGAACACTGAGGCCGAAGGCATTCATCTCCCGGTCAACATCGGCAATCCCGGCGAATTTACGATGAATGAACTCGCCGAAGAGGTCGGCAAAGCGACCGGAAAGCAGATCGAGATAAAACACTTTCCGCTGCCGCAGGACGACCCGAAGCAGAGAAAGCCGAACATCGAGCGAGCCCAGAAGTTGCTCGGATGGGAACCGAAGGTGTCGCTGGCTGAGGGACTGAGGAAGACCGTTGCCTATTTTGCTGAGTCGATCGGTGATGCGGCTGCTACTGCTCGCGATTGATCGTTTCAATTGACACTAGCTTTAGCTAGTGGTAGGGCAACACACAAAGTTTTTAGGCTTTAGCCGAATGGTGGGCTAAAGCCCGAGATTTTTTTTTAGCTGTAAACCACTATCTGAAGCTAGTGGCAATTGACATATGAAAATTTTAATCACAGGCGGGGCCGGATTTGTCGGCAGCCATCTTGCAGACAAACTCATTGCCGAAGGGCATTCCATCACGGTCATCGACGACCTTTCGACCGGCCGTTACGCCAACATTGAGCACCTTGAGGGCCACGAGCGTTTTCGGCTGATCATCGACACGGTGATGAACCAGTCGCTGATGGAAGACCTGATCCGCGATACCGACCGCGTGTTCCACATGGCGAGCGCCGTCGGCGTCCGGCTCATCATGGAACAGCCGGTCAAGACCATCGAGACCATCTTCCATGGCACCGATGTTGTGCTTAAGTTCTGCTCGCGTTACCGCAAGCCGGTGCTCATCCCTAGCACGTCCGAGGTTTACGGCAAGGGTGCTTCGGTTCCCTTCCGCGAGGAAGATGACCTGCTGACCGGCGCGACCGACAAGCACCGATGGGCATATGCCTGTGCCAAGACGCTTGATGAATTCCTCGCTCTCGCCCATTTTAAGGAAACGCGGCTGCCGGTCGTTGTTGTCCGGCTTTTCAACACCGTCGGCCCGCGGCAGACCGGGCAATACGGAATGGTCGTGCCTCGCTTCGTTCACGCCGCGATGAAAAACGAGCCGATCACAATTCACGGCGATGGCACACAGTCCCGCTGTTTCGGCCATGTGCTTGACGTCGTTGAGGGGCTAACAAAGGTGCTCGACACGCCGTCCTGCCTCGGTCAAGTTATTAACCTTGGAAACGACGAAGAGACCTCGATCAAGCAGCTTGCTGAAAAGGCCATTGAGCTCACCGGAAGCACGAGCGAATTGCACTTCGTTTCATACGATGAAGCCTATGGCGAGGGCTTTGAGGACATGCAGCGACGCGTCCCGAGCCTCGACAAGGCCAAACGAATGATCGGTTACCAGCCAACCCGAAGCCTTGCTGACATCATCAATGATGTTATCCGCGAGGCGAAAGGCAGCTCCGCCGCCGGATCTACGAATGCTTAGACGTACATTAATTTCAACTCTCGCGGCCGCATCGCTCGCGGCGTTCGTTATTCTGCTATTTCCCGCCGAGAGTGCGGCTCAGTCGGGTGGGATCAAAGGGCGAGTTCGCACCGTATCCGGCAAAGCCATCCCAAACGCGACCGTCACCGCACGGCTCGATGGCAAGGACGTCCGCTCGGCAACAACAGACCGAAACGGGAGCTTTGAGATCAATGGGCTTTCTTCGGGAAATTACAATGTTGTGGTCGATGCAACGGGCTTTGCCTCGGGCATCCGCTATGGCGTCGAGGTCAAGAATAGCGTACGAAATATCGGCGACCGCCTGATTCTCAATGTAGATCAGGGCACGCTCGTCATCATTCGCGGAAGCGTTTTCTTTAAGGAAGGAAACAGTATGCAGGGTGCAAAGGTCGAACTCTTTGAGGTCGGCAGCAACGGCTCGCTGAAACGATTAGGCCAGGCGTTCACTTCCTTGCAGGGCGAGTTCACCTTCCGCCGTCCCGAGGGACCGGCAAAGCTTCGCGTCACCGCAAGTTTTAAGGGCGTTAGTGCCTCGAAAGATATTGAAGTAGAAACTGCTGCGATCTACCGTACTGCGATCTCGCTCGATATCTCACGCAACGACCGTTAGTTGATCGTCTCTGATATCTCGTCCGGAGCTGCCGAAGCTTCAAGCCCATTCTGGTCGATCACCATCAGCGGAAATTCCTCAAGCACGCGGCCATCAGCCAGAGTTTGCACCCAGTAGGTTCCCGGGCTTTCGAGCATTATATTGACGAAAAAGCTGACGTTGTCGGTAAAGCCGCCAGTGGCAAGCTCGATCTTGGTCGGTTGCGAACTGACGACGACCCGCTCCCTGTCCGGTGCAAGGATCCGCACTTCCGTATCGTAGCGGCCGCTGCCGGTCCAATGGTTGATCACCGCGAATTTGATCAGCGATATCGGCAGCTTCTCAACCATTATGTTCTGAAAGATACCCATCAACGAGATCTTGTTGCCCATCTCGATACGGACATCGTCACATAAAAGCGTGTAAACAAGTTTTAGGTCGTTCATCATTTCAGCCGCCCTTTTACCGCAACATCAGAAATGCTTATGATTTTTGCCTTTCATCTCCAATAGGTCAAGAGTATAATCCGAAACTATCGGAAAAAGGCCAAACTGTTCGAGCGAAGATAGCTCGTTTGGCCCGCTTTCGTTGCACAAGGGGGAAACTAATGCTCTATTACGTTCTCATCTGTCTTTGTCTTGTCCTGACCGGTGTCGCCGGGCTCCAAATGGCCTACATGTTTTACCTTGATCGGCTGGATAAGGAACGCAAACGAAGACTGCGTCAGCTCGAACGCCGGTGTCGTGCACTTTCCGCCAGGCTCGAGCGGGCCGAGGAGCGAATGGCCGAACAGGACGAATTGCTCGGAGCTTTCGGTGCTGCTCCGGAGCACGAAGATAATTGGGCGGACGTGATCGAATAAAGCGGGAGGCTATTCGACTTTGAGTTCCGCGATCGTCGCTCCCCAACCGTCGGACATCTCGTCGCCGCTTTTGAAGCTGCTTACGAAGTCTGTCTCCGAGAGCACTTTTCTTACGATCTCACGCTGAACGCCAATGCCCTTGCCGTGGATCAGCCGCACGATCCGAAACCCCTTCCGCCGTGCTTCCTCAAGATAAGCCTCGGTTACGGCCTTAATATCCTTCGGGTGAAAGGCGTGAAGATCGAGCGAATCCGTTATCTCAAGCTCGACCGTTTCCGGAAACGGGTTTTCCAGATCATCTTCCATTTCACCGGCCTTGCGTTGTGTAGTATTGTGCGATGTCCTCGGGCTGCGTGACGCGGACGCGATTGCGGTCGCGGAAAACGACGAAACGCTTCTCGTCCATTCTTCCTTCAGGATGCCGAATGCGAATCGAAAACGTCTTGTTGTCGCCCGAGCCTTCGACCCTCAGCGGCAGCGTCCCCCAAACCTCGCCGGTCGAACGCCAGACGGTGTAAAAGCTCTGATTGTATTTATCGAACGCAAGGACGAGAATGCCGTCAAAGTCCGGCTCCTCGCCGTCGATCGCTTTCGAAACATTCGTGCGTGTGAGTATCACCCAATTGCCCGGCGTCGCATTGCGGTCTGCCGTGACAGAACTGCTTTGGGCATCGCTGTCGAGCCGCTGCCAGGTGACGAACTTCCGATTGTTCTGCTGGAAAAAGGCGATCTCGCTCGGGATATCAAGTTCGACCTGTCGGCCAAAAAGCCAGCCCGCCGGAGCCGGCGAGACCGAAGGATCAAGCTTCACCAGATACCAGATGTCGTATTTCTCATCGAGCCTTTCCGGTTCGTTGGCTTCTTTCGCGGCAGCAATGTCTTCATCTACCTCGCCCCGTTGAGCGGCGGGGTCTTCGGGGTCGACGACCTGCTGTTTGGGAACAAAGTTCCAGTCCATTATTTCGAAGTTCGAACCATTCGATAACCGAAAAAGCACATTTTCTGCATTCACTTCAGGCCCGAGACGAAGGTTTGACGCCGCTCTCAGTTTTCCGGCTGCCTGTGGAGACTGGTCCTTGAACTGCTCAGCTAGCTTTTGCGACCGCTCGAGCACTTCGCTTGTGATGACGTTCTGTGCCTCGATCCAGCCTTCGGTGTTTTCCTCATCGCGAGCCCGGACGCGGTACCAGATCACCTTCTCAAACTCCATCTGGTCGAGCACATCGAGCCGCTCGCCGCGTTTTACCTCAAGAAGGTCCGCCGCGACGACCGCATACGACGTGCGGATCTGCGCCGTTTTCGCGATCACGATCGCCGTATCGGAGAGCCCGACCGCCTGCGAGAACGTGTCGACGGTCGAATCTAAAAGGCTGCAGGCCGGCTGCGTGGCCACGAGCGCAATGGTAAGGATTAGGAATGCTACTTTACTTCTCATTCTGATATCTCGGTCTTCGACGCTCGCTATTATAACCCAGATCGCGGAGTATCGCCCTCTGCCGGCCGTTCGGCTTTTCGCTTAGGGTGAATCTCCGGCCGTCCCATAAAATGCCCGCCGGAAGCGCGAGCTTTCCGAGCTCAAGCCTGTCGCTTCCTTTGATGTGCCGTTCGGCGATCAGCGTTGTTTCCGGCGCTTCGCCGAGCATCCGCAGGATCGTCGCATTGCCGTCGGCCTCGCGTTCACGATTCTCGGTATAAAGCCGCTTGAGAAAACCATCCATTGAACGCTTTCCGCGGCTCGCGTCCTGCATCGCAAGGTCAAGTGCGAACGCGGTCAGGATGCCGCGGGCGTAGACGCCGGTCGAGTTTCCCGACCATCTTCCGCCGGACGACATTAGCTGCGAACCGGCCGGCATTCTCGCCTCGATCGCCGCTGCTCGCGAGAGCGTTTCAAGGAAGTTCGTGAAAGATATCCGCCCAAGCCTCGCTCCGGTCTTCAGTGAATGATAAAGCGCCGCTCCCTCGTAAAACCAGTCATAGTTCCCAGTGAGTTTGACGCCATTCGGCAGCCAGAGATGAAAAAGCTCGTGCCGAAGCTGCTCGTGCAGCCGCTGTGTCGATTGCGTTTTGAACGGCGTGTCGCCTGAGACGATCGTGACCGTTTGGCCGCGTGTTTCCGCCGCCCACTCGCCGACCCCGCCGCCTTGCGGAAACGGCAGTAGGTTGACGAGGACATTCTCCGCCGGGCCGCGGTCGAAGAGCTTCTCATATTCCTCCGCGATCTCGCGGAGCATCCCTTCGGCGTCCGCACGGGTGAACTGCCACTCACCCGTGATGAGCATTTCATATTTCGTGCCGCGTCTCGAGCGAAACTCGATCGGCCGTTCGCCTTCTCTTAGGATCGCGATCACGGCCCGCGAAACATCGGGGATGACCATCGAACCGTCCGGCCCGGCCTTGTATGTCGAGACCGCTCGCCAGCCTTCAGGTAGTACTACCTTGACCCGAGCCGACCGCTCACGCCTGCCCTCAAAAGGCAGCAGATCACCGAGCATCAAGAGCCCGCCCGCATTTCCGAGCCACGAAAGATGCGGTGACGCAAGGCGATTCGCGGGCGGCCGGAGATCGATATCGTAGCTCCAACGCACGGGCGGCCGCGGTGCGAGATACTCGCCCGCAACAAGCCGACGGAGCGAAAGCTCTGCACTATCCGCATCAAAAGCTTGAACTTCGCCTAGCCTCTCGCCTAAGCCCTCAACGCCCGCAACACCGAGTACGAAAGAGATATTGCTCTTCGCCGCCTGCTCATCATTGCGGACATAGCTCCCCGTCACCGCTGCCTTTTTTGCCTCGAGATCTAGCCTAATTTCGACGTCAGAGCCTTGCGCAGCGGCAAATGTAAAAATTTGTAAAATTAACAGAAATGCCCAAAATACAGCCTTGTTGAGCCTTAACCTCGTTGACACTTCACCGCGTGCAGGCATAAACTTAAAGTTTGGAAGGTACTTTGACGGGCTCTTTATCACATTTCCAAGGATAGTATGAGTGTCATCAAAATTGTAGTGTACGTCCTAGCAGTCGTGCTGAGCATCCTGTTCTTCGGCCGGTTCTTTTTCTAAGAAACGGCGGGGCATAGGGTAGCAATTATGCTGAGCCCTCGACGCTCGCAGGTCATATTCATGCTTCAATCGGCGGCCTTTCGCGGCCGCTTTTGTATTTCAAACACCTCGCAAACCCTCCGAATTTCCGCTCCGCATAACCCAAGTGGTAGAGTGTAGTTTTTATTCATTCCAGAGGGAGATCAAATGTCAGGTAACGTTAAGATCAAGCGGGCTCTAATAAGTGTTTCGGACAAGGCGGGTATAGTTGAACTTGCCCAGTATCTTCAATTGAATGGTGTCGAGATCCTCTCGACCGGCGGCACGGCCCGCTCGCTTCGCGAAAGCGGCGTCGCCGTGACGGACGTCAGCGAAGTGACCGGCTTTCCTGAAATGATGGACGGCCGCGTCAAAACGCTCCACCCGAAGATCCATGGAGCATTCCTCGCCCTCCGCGACAACGCCGAGCACGTGGCGGCGATGGAGCAGCACGGAATCGAGCCGATCGATCTCGTTGTCGTTAACCTTTACCCCTTCGAAGAAACCATCGCCAAGGAAGGCGTTTCGCTTGAGGAAGCGATCGAGAATATCGACATCGGCGGCCCGGCGATGATCCGCTCGGCTTCAAAGAACTGGCGAAGTGTCGCGGTCGTCACCGATCCGCGGCTCTATCCCGACCTCGTCGCCGAGATGAAGGAGACCGCCGGATCGCTCTCAATGGAAACACGTAAGCGGTTGGCAACGCTCGCCTACACCCGCACGGCTAGCTACGACCTCGCGATCTCGTCCTACCTTGCCGAGCAGCTCTCGGACGATGAGCTCGAACAGCTCGAGCAATTCAACCCGCTCGGCGATATGATGTTCATCGACGCCGATGACGACGAGGGCGAAGAATACGACCTGAGCAACCCGCTCCCGCCGACGCTCGACAGCATTCTCGATAAGGTAACCGACCTTCGCTACGGCGAAAACCCGCACCAGAAAGCAGCCCTCTACACCACCGGAAACGAAGGCGGCATCGCCAATGCCGAGCAGCTTCTCGGCAAGGAGATGTCGTACAACAACTACGTCGATGCCGAGGCCGCCTGGAACCTTGTGCAGGACTTCGACGACCTCGCCGTCGCGATCATCAAACACACAAATCCCTCGGGTGTCGGGCTTGGCTCGACTAATCTTGAGGCCTACCAACGAGCCCTCGCGACCGATCCCGTTTCAGCATTTGGCGGCATCGTCGCCTTTAACCGAACGGTCGATGCCGAGGCGGCCGAGGCGGTTGTAAAGGTCTTTACTGAGGTCGTCGTCGCCCCGGATTTTTCGCAGGGCGCACTCGACGTTTTTGAAACGAAAAAGAATCTCCGCGTGCTTCGCGTTCACCCGGAGATGGGAGCGACCGGGCTTGAGGTCCGTCAGATCACAGGCGGGATGCTCGTCCAGCAAACCGATTCGCACCGCCTTGCCGAGGACATGCTCCGCATCGTCAGCAACCGCCGGCCGACCGAGGACGAGATCCGCGAGATGCTCTTCGCCTGGACCGTCTGCAAGCATGTGAAATCAAATGCGATCGTTCTTGCCGCAGGCGGCCGCACCATCGGCGTCGGTGCCGGACAGATGAACCGCGTCGATTCCGTCCGCATCGCAGCGATGCGGGCCGAACGCTTCGAGCTCCCGGTCAAGGGCTCGGTGCTCGCTTCGGACGCCTTCTTCCCGTTCCGCGATAACGTTGACGAGGCAGCAAAAATTGGCGTCGCGGCGATAATTCAGCCCGGCGGCTCGGTTAAGGACGAAGAATCGATCGACGCGGCGAACGAACACGGCATCGTGATGGCATTCACCGGTATCCGTCATTTTAAGCACTAGTGTTAAACAAGTTTGTTAATGTTTTACCTTAACTTTTTCTTGACATCCGTCTAAGACTGTTTTACTATTCCCAAATACAGGACAACTGAAGCAACGCCCGGAGGGTTTGCGTAAAGCAAATCTCCGGGTCTTTATTTTTCCCCGGTATTGCATCCGCCCGTCACTTGTGTCATATTTCCCGCTGAATCCGCCTCACAGATTGCCTCTCACCGCATGTTCGCTCCCGTACAGCTTGGCCGCTCGGGTGATCAAACCGTCGGCTGCTCGCAAACTTCCCTGTTTTTGTTCGAACCGAAACACTTGGAGGCAACTAGAATGAAACTATTCACTTTTATCATCGCCGCTTCGCTGGCCTTCGTCTCGGCATGCGGCGGCCCGGCGGCAAATACGGGCAACACGGCGGCAAACGCCAATGCCGCTAACGCGACGGCCGCCAAACCCGCGGCACCGACCAAGGAGGCATTCATCGAAATGGAGAAAAAGGCCTACGAGGCTTGGACCAAGGGCGACACCGCCCATTTCGACAAGATGCTTTCCGACAAGTTCGTTGGCTTCAGCGGCGGAAAACGCTACGCCAAGGCCGATGAGATGAAGATGATCGGCTCGGTGAAATGCGAGGCGAAGTCGTGGTCGCACGAAGATGCACAGATGGCCAAGCTCAATGACGACACTTACGTGATGGTCTATAAGAGCAACTTTGACGGAACTTGCACGATGGACGGCAAGACCGAAAAGGTCCCGAGCCCGACCCGTGCGGCGACCATTTGGGTCCGCGAAGGCTCTGACTGGAAGGCCGCATTCCACAGCGAGACCCCGATAATCGACCCGAAGAATCCGCCCGCCGCTCCGCCTGCGGCTTCGGGTGAGAAGAAAGAGGAAGCTTCGGCTGACACTGCAAAGCCGGCCGCCGGCCCGAACACCGAGGCACTGAAGAAGATGCATCAGGGCGGCTGGGACGCTTGGAAGGCAAAAGACGCGAAGTGGTTCAACGACAACATGGCCGCGGCCGCTTCGTTCGTCGATCCGATGGGCACGTACGTCGCCACCAAGGCCGACGCGATCAAGGTCTGGACCGAAACGATGAAATGCGAAGGCGTGACGAAGGCCGAGATCACCGATGCCGTTGCGACCGCGATCTCGCCTACGGTCGAGATCCTGACGCTCAAAGGCGCCGCGGATGGCTCCTGCGACGGGCAAAAGAACGGCCCGCTCTATCAATCGGCGGTCTATGTGAAGGAAGGCGATGCATGGAAGCTTGCCTTTATGTTCGAATCACCGGCGATGTAAGCCGAACGCAATACAAGAAAATGCCTGCGGTGCAAAACACGGCCGCGGGCATTTTTATTTCACGAAAGCGGAGACTTCGATTCCCTGCCCGTCTGTTTCGAAGGTGATAGTTCCGCGGCTTCCGGTGGTAAGCGTTTCGGCTCCGGCCGCGTGCCAGCGTTCGACGACCTGCGGGTCGGGATGCCGGAACCGCGAACGCCGGCCCACGGGTATCACCGCAAACCGCGGCCGCACTGCCCGGACGAACGCCTCTGTCGAGGAGGTCCGGCTGCCGTGGTGCGGAACCTTCACCACATCTGCCTCGAGTTCGGCTCCGCTTTCGATCAAGAGCCGCTCGGCTTCGGCCTCGATGTCGCCGGTGAAAAGGAACCGCCGCTCGCCGAAGGTCAGCATCAGCACCAAAGATCGGTCGTTTTCCGCCAGACTCGGCGAAGCAGTCGCGGCCGGATAGAGCACATCGACCCGAACTCCGCCGACCGTCATCGCTTCGCCGGCCGTTAACCGCTCGGCCGCAACGCCGCGTTCGGCAAGGATCGCGTAAAGCATCTGCGATTCCTCGGTCACGCCCTGAGCCGCAGCAAAATACGCCCGGCCAACGGAGAAATTTCTTGCCACATCGATCAACCCTTGCAGGTGGTCGCTGTCCGCGTGCGAGGCGACAATGTGGTCGATGTGCGAAAGCCCGCGTTCCCAAAGAAACTCCGAAACCACCATCTCGCCGATCCGTGCCCTGTCCGGCTCAAAGTCCTCGTCGCCCTCCGCATCGGTTCGGTAATCGACCTGCCCGCCGGCATCTATCAGCATCGTTTCGCCGTTCGGAAATGTAATGAGGGCCGCATCGCCTTGCCCTACGTCGAGCAGATCGACCCGCAGCTTGCCATTCGGCCGCGGAGCGGAGAGCGGTGTGAAAACGATGATCGACCCGAGCAAAAGCGTCAGTGCAGCAGCGGCCGCCGCGAGCCCTCGCTTCGTAGTCTTATGAATCATCGGACCGGGCTTTATTCGAAACGGATCCCAACGGAAAAGCATCACGGCCAGTGCGACGACCGGGGCAAGATAAAGGAAATAGATCGCAACGCCCGCTCCGGAATATACAGGCATCCGCATCCCGCCTAGCCCAAGGCCGAGCACCGCCTGTGAGCCCCACGCCGCCGCTGTCGAAGCCGCCTCGGCTGCCGCAACGAATGGCATGGCAAGCACGTCGGCGATGCTTCCAAGCAAAAGTGCCGGCACGGCAAGTATCCCCATCGCCGCGACCAGTCCGCCGGTCCAGATGTTCAGCACGATTCCGGCAATCGGTATCCGGTGAAAATAGACTGCCATCAGCGGCAGCAGCCAAAGCTGCACCGAGGCCGAAACTACGACCGCCTCGAAAACGAAACGCACCGATGGGCGTATTCGCTCCCATACACCTCCCGCCACGAGCGGCCGCTTAAAGAGCAATGTCCGCCAGACGTTCCGCCCGCTTTCGATCCGCCAACCCGCCTCGCTCCAGTAAAGTGCTTCGCAGAAGCGTCGCACCGTGCCGGGCACCGCCGGCGGAAACGGAGCTTCCCGCGTTGGCCGCCAGCCGCCGATCGCCCTCAGCTTCTCGATCAGCGGAACGGCGGTCGCGATTATCCCGAAAACGCTGGCAAAGGTCAGTAGCAGCGAGGGGTCGAAGACATCGCTCGGCCGCCAGGCGAGCAACACGAGCGAACAGGCACCGGCGGCATTTAGCATCGAGCCCGCCTGCCCGATCGCCCGCCCAATGAGGATAAAGCTGAACATCAGTGCCGCCCGCGTGACCGGCTTTTCCATCCCGACGGCGAAGGAAAAGATCCAGATCGCCGGCAGAACGATCGCCGCCTGCCGCACCCGCGATCGGACGAACCGGCTCGTGAAATAAAGCAGAAGCCCGGCGATGAAAGTGATATGCAGGCCGGAAATGACGAGCACGTGAAACGTCCCACCCTCGCGGAAGGTCTCAGCGGTTTCGCGGTCGAGGTAGTAGCGGTCGCCGAACATCGCCGCGGCGAGAATGCCGGCTGTCCGCGGGCTGAAAAGCTCTGCCGTACGTTCGATCGCCGCACCGCGTGCCGCAAGCACCGATGCCGCGATCCCGCCGCCTCTGGCAACGCGCTCGATCAGCAGCGGGCTCTTGAGCATGCACGCCGCGTCGATCCCCTGCCGGTCGAGCAGTTCCGGCCGCCGAGCCACCCCGGGATTAAGGTACCTTTCGTCGCGATCGAGACCGCATTCGATGATCACCTTGTCGCCCTGCCGGAGCCCGAGCCGTTCGAGGTCGCCGCGAGCCTCGTCGGAATCGACCGGAACGAACGCCCGAACATCGCCCTCGGTCGCCATTGCCTCGCCGCGGTGGGTGATCTCGGTCGCTGCAATTCGAAGCACCGCCGTCGAGGGCCCGACCTCGACTGCCCGGACAAGCCGCCCGCGGATGGCGACCGGGTCGGCTTGTGGCACGATGCCGAGGTCATAGATCGCCTTTACCCGCACCGGCGAAATTGACGCCGCCTCGTAGATGTATCCAAATGCTCCTGCCGAAAAAAATGCCGCGAGAAGAAGAGCGGTTGCGATCGCGCGCTCACGAAACGCGAAAGCAAGAACAGCCAGCAGGACGCTCGCCGCCGCAAAATATAGCGGCCCTATCGCGGTAAAATTACCGCCCACCGCCGCCCCAAATGCGAACGCGGCCGCAAGCCAGAGGAGCGGATGTCGGGTAAAGCTTCGCGTGGGTGTGGGCTCTCGGTTAGTCAATTCTGATCAGGTGCCGTATCTCGCGGAAACGCTTGTCGCCGATGCCGCGAACAAGCATCAGGCTCTCCGGCCGCCGAAAGGGGCCGTGCTCGTTCCGGTGGCGGATGATCTCCATCGCAAGCCCTTCGCCGATGTTCGGAATTCGGCGGAGCTCATCGATTCCTGCCGTGTTGATGTTAATGGTTTCGTGCGAGGGAGCGGCCGGTGCGGGCTCGAGTTTATATGCAGTTTCTGTGTTTTCGAGGCCTTTTGAACAACCCGCTGCGAGCACCGCGATAAGCAGTAATGCGGTCTTCACTGTGGTTCTATAACGTCCGCTTTTCGATCCTGAAAACGACATTCTCCGGCGTGCTGAAACAATGTGCAAAATGCTAAAAGTCGCGATGTTACAAAGACTTGAACGATTTAACATCGGCGAAATCCGCCGCTTTTCCACAGATTGTGTGGAAAAGGTTCAACGCCCAATAAAAACCCGAAAGCTCAAGAATGACGGGCCGCACTCATCTCTCCGATCTCGGCGAATATCTCCGTGCTCTCTGCGTTTTGCTCTCTTCAACGCAGAGCTCGCTGAGAATTCCGCAGAGAGAGCAGAGAAGCGTCACAATCCCTCTTTCATTTCCATCATCTCGGAAAGCTCTTCGAATGCTTTTGGCAGGACGGGGCGGGCACGTGCGGCACCGTCCATTTCTCCGACGTAGCCCCGTGCGACCATCGCATCAAGTATCCCCGCCGCGCGGCCGTAGCCGATCTTCAAGTGTCGTTGCAGCAGCGACGTTGACCCGCGCTTTGCATTCACAACGACTTTCAGAGCATCCCAGAAAAGCGGGTCGTTGGTCGAGGGGTGCTCGCCCGCCTCGGCCGCCATTTCTTCTTCGCTCTTTGTCACGGTCGGGTCATACTCGGGCTCGCCGTAGGTCTTCACATGTTCTACGATCCGAGCGATCTCTTTCTCGTCAACATAGGCACCGTGGACGCGGATCACCTGCGACGTCGCCGGCGGCAGGAAGAGCATATCGCCGCGGCCGAGGAGCGACTCGGCACCGTTGCCATCGATGATCGTCCGGCTATCTACCTTTGAAGAAACGCGGAACGAGATCCGTGCCGGAAAGTTTGCTTTGATCAGTCCGGTGATGACATCTACCGAAGGCCGCTGCGTCGCCAGCACTAGGTGAATCCCGACCGCCCGAGCCATCTGTGCCAGCCGCGTAATATACGTCTCGACCTGCTTGCCGGCGACCATCATCAGGTCGGCAAGTTCGTCGATAATGATGACGAAATACGGCAGCGTCTCGTGCGGATTGCCTTCGTCGTCAAACTGCTTCGCCGCGTTCCGCCTTTTGGCCTCGGCGTTGTAGCCCTCGATGTTGCGAACGGCATATCCGGCCAACCGCTTGTAGCGGTTCTCCATTTCGCGGACCGCCCAGTGGAGCGCGTTCGCGGCCTCTTTCGGCTCGGTGATGATCGGCACGCGGAGGTGCGGAATATCCGCATAGAGCCCGAGCTCAAGCCGCTTCGGGTCAACCATTATGAACTTCACGTCCTCGGGCGTCGCCTTGTAGAGCATTGAGACGATCAGCGAGTTTACGCCGACCGATTTTCCCGCACCGGTCGCACCGGCGATCAGCAAGTGGGGCATCTTTGCGAGGTCGGTTACGTAGTTCTCGCCGGAGATGGTCTTGCCGAGCGCGATGGTAAGCGGCGATTGTGATCTCTTGAACTGCGGCGATTCTATGACGTCACGGAGAAAGATCGTTTCGCGGTCATGGTTCGGCACTTCGATGCCGACGTGGGCGGTGCCCGGAATACGGTCGATGCGGATCGACTCGGCCTCAAGTGCCAGGCAAAGGTCGTCTGCGAGGCCGGTAATCCGCGAGTATTTGACGCCCGCATCCGGCTTGAACTGAAATGTTGTAACGACCGGCCCCGGCGAGTATCGGCTGACCGATCCAGCAACATTAAACTCACGTGATTTCTCGCCGATCATTACCGCGAGGTCGCGAAGCCGAGCATCGTTGTGGGCGATCCGGGGCGGTGCCGGATTTAGCAATTCCGAACTCGGCAGCGTGTAGCCCTCCTTCCCGACCACCTTCTTTTCTTCCGGCGGCTTCGGCTCGGCTTCTTCGGCGGGCTTCTGCTCCGACTCGTCAGCGGCTGCGGCGGCCTCGATGCGTTCCTCGGTCTTCATCGCCCGCGTCTTCTTTGCCGGTTTTTCGAGGATCGTTGCGGGAACGGGATCGCCGATCAAGGTATCGGGAATCGGGACCGTCGGCGGTTCTACTGATGAAGGTTGTTCGCGAAGCTCGCGTCGGCGTTGGGCCCGCTCGAGCGCCGCGTCGTGCCGCTGACGGCGTACCAAGCTCCTTCGCTCGAACCACTCGCGTACTCGCGTTTTGAGATTTTGGATCGGCAGATCGAATGTCGCAAGCAGCCATTCGAATGAGAAATTTGAAATGAGCAGCACCGACGCCGTCAGCATGGCGATGAGAACGATAAGCGTCCCAGTCGTCCCGATCATCTTTGCCGCGAGGAACGGGAAAGCGCCGCCGAGAACGCCGCCGTAGCTCGGCTCGATCATATAGCCGAGCCCCGAGACCGCGAGCACGATCAACGCATAGCCAACCCCGCGTGCGACCGTCGGCCGCAGGCCCACCGAGCGGAATACCCGCCAGGCAATGAAAGCCAGCAGCGGAGGAAGAAAATATGCGGTAAGCCCGACGGCGCTTATCAGAATTGCTGAGAGATTGGCTCCGACAACGCCGATCCAGTTTTGTGTTGCCCGCCCCTGGCCGTGGCCGGTGGAGATGATCGAACGGTCGTCCGGACTTCCGGTCACAAGGCTAAGAAAAACGAGAACCGCCAACGCGACCAAGCCGACGGCAACGACCTCATTAAGCCGCGAACGCTCCTGCGGCTTCGCCCCTCGCTTTTTGATCAGCGTCGAGCCGTCGGCGAGACAATAGTTCATCTCGTCGTCGGTATATTCCTTCTTGCATTTCGGGCAGATCTTCATTTGCCGATCGCGTTCGCTAAGCCGGTGCGGGGCCCTTGATCCCCTTTTTGAACATCAGGAATTCCTTAATGAAAGGGTCGATCTCGCCGCCGAGCACAGCTTCGACATCAGTTTCCTCGAGCTTTGTCCGCGTGTCCTTCACAAGCCGGTACGGATGCAGGACGTAGTTGCGGATCTGCGACCCAAACGAGATGTCCATCTTTGTTGCCTCGAGTTCGGCGGCATCCGAGCGGCGTCGATCGAGCTCGAGTTCGTATAGCTTAGACCTCAGCACCTGCATCGCGACCATTCGGTTTTGCAGCTGCGACCGCTGATTCTGGCAGGTTACCACAATTCCGGAGGGCATATGAGTTATCCTGACGGCGCTGTCGGTCACGTTAACGTGCTGCCCGCCCGCTCCGGATGACCGATAGGTATCAACTCGGAGGTCCTTATCATCGATGTTGACCTCGATATTCTCGTCGATCTCCGGCGAAACGAACATCGAAGCGAACGAGGTCTCGCGGCTTCCACCCGAATTGAACGGCGATATGCGAACCAGCCGGTGAACGCCGGCCTCGGCCGATAACAACCCATAGGCATAATCGCCCTCGACCCGGAATGTCGCCGACTTTATCCCGGCCTCGCTTCCCGTCTGTTCATCGATCAAATCGACCTTAAACCCGCGCCGCTCCGCCCAGCGGATATACATCCTCAGCAGCATCTGGGCAAAGTCCTGTGCGTCCGTTCCGCCGGCTCCGGCCTGGATCGAGCAGATGGCGTTGTTTGCGTCCGTCTCGCCCGAGAGCAGGCTTTCCGTCTCCGCGGTCGTTACGTCGCGGTCGAGCTTTTCGATCAGCGTGGCAAGCTCGCCGGCCGAGGCTTCATCGGTCTCTGCAAATTCGAAAAGTACCTCGGCGTCCGAAATGCCGGTCTCAAAATCTTTCTGCTGGCCGAGAGCTTTCTCAACCCGGCTCCGCTGCTGCACAAACCGCTGCGCACCGGCTTGGTCATCCCAAAAGCCCGGTTCCGAGATCCTGTCCTCAAGTTCTGCTAGTTCTCTCTGCTTGGCGGGTGCGTCAAAGAAACCTCCCGAGTTGGAGGACCTTCTCTTTTATTTCGTCGTATTTTGTTCTGAGTTCCTGTAATTCCATTTTGTTTGCGTCGTTCGATTTAGCCGGCCTCTGAGCCTGTATTTTGCCCGATCCAGAGCCGGTTTCCGTCCGGGTCGTCGAGCCGGAACTCGGTCAGGCCGTAAAAGGTCGTTTCGAGGTCCGGGATGTCGATCCCATTCGAACGTACCTGAGCATGATAGCCTACGATGTCGCTCGGATAAAGATAGAGCACACCGGTCCGCGGCATTCCCGGATGCGGGTTGATCGATTGGTCGATCATCAGCCGGCAATCGCCGAACCTCAGCATCGCCCACCGCCATTCGTCATTGCGGTTCTCAACCTCGAACCCGAGCTTCCCATAAAATTCGACACTACGTGCGATATTCGCCACCGGCAGCATCGGAATCAGCCGTTCCATTTTCATCTTGACCAACCTCGACCGTTGAATGTATTTCTACGACGCCGCGGCTTCCGCATTGGCCCTCTTTCGGAACGCCCCAAACGCAAGTAGTGCTAAGGTCACCACCGCGCAAAGCCATGCGAACCAGTCGCCGTATTTCACATAGAACGTCTGCGAGCCGTCGGAAGTTGCAAAGGTCCAGACCCGCGTGTCTTCCTGGTAAACCGGTGCCGGGTCGCGGACCTCGCCGCGTTCGGTTATATAGGCCGTAATGCCGACATTGGTTACCCGGAGCAGCGGCCGGTTCGTTTCCACCGCCCGGAAGACCGCGTTTGCCAGATGCTGCCGCAAAATGGGTGTCGGCCCGAGATAGCCGTCGTTGGTCATCTCGATCAGCACATCCGCGCCGCCGCGGACGTACTCGCGCCCGAGCTGGCCAAAGTGCGACTCGAAGCAGATCATCACGCCCGCCTTCCCGGTTCCGATCGGCAATAGCTCATAATCCTGCCCCTGAGAAAAGCTCCCGACAAATGCCGGCACAACCGACGCGAGCGGCTCCGGCACGAACTCGCCGAACGGCACCAGATAGATCTTGTCATACTGGGCCACCTCGCCGCCCTTCGGCCCGACCAGCACCGCCGAGTTAAAGAATTTCCCGTCCGCATGGTTTGGCTCGGCCGAATTGAATAGCACCGAAACGTTATTCCGCCGGGCAAAACCATCGATGAACTCCCGCGTCTCGCGGTCCGATTCGTACATAAAGTTCATCGGCGATTCGGGGAAGATAACAGTTGTCAGTTCTTGGTTGTCAGTTGTCAGTTTGCCGAGTTCCGCCTCCGCCATCCGCACATGCCGCTCCCGCAAATCTTGCCACTTTTCATACGTCAGCCCGGACATCGGAACATTCGGCTGGATCGCAACGACCCTCGCGGAGACATCTGACGGTTCCGAGCTTAGAGAGCCAAATTCATAGACCGAAGCAAAGATCATTGACAAGATCGTCAACAAGATCAACGGAAGAAAGATCGATGCGACTATTGGAAGCCGAACATCGACCTCGGGAACCTCCCACGCTTGATCTGCAGCACGCGAATCAATGAACACGAGCGGCCCAATCAATCCATAGAGAACGACTATGAAGATCGGAGCCTTCTTCGGGTCGTTCATATATTGCCGACGGCCCGAAAGAACAAAAGCGATGAACGATGATCCGATCAGCACAGCACCCGAGGTTATAAGTACTCCACCAATCTGGGCAAACTTAAGTCCGAACCCACTGAACGCCTGCGAATACCCGATCGCGTTCCAGTTGTTCCCCGTTAGCCAGTAGCGAAGGAACTCGGTGAAGACCCAAACGAACGGAGCCGCGAGCATTGCGACCGATCCGAACCGGCGAAGCAAGAACGCCATTATCGCCGCAAAGATCCCCGGAAATACCCCGACGATCATGCAAACGATCAGCAGCAAAAAGTAAGCAACGATTGGCGGGAATCCGGCGTAGGTTATCGGGGCAAAAGTCAGCCACCAGCAAGTCCCGAAAAAGAAGACGAGCCCGAATGTCCATCCGACCGTAAACGCCCGCCGCGAAGATCCCTTTTCTCGATCTATCGCCGCGAGCAGCGGAACCAGAGCGACCCAAGCGAGATACCAGAGCTCGAAATCAGGAAACGCGAGCACAAGCAAGACGCCGCCCGTTGCCGCGAGCAGCAAGCTCCGGACATCCGGGATAAAGGCTTTGAACCACTTTAGCACTCAGCCGAGTTTAGCAAACTTCCCTCGCCCGCTAAACTTTTCTGCTGGAATATCGATGGATTTCACCGTGATTCACTTCGTTCAAACTGACACGACGCCCTTCGTCACAAATCCAAAATTTGTCAGAGCCCGCGTGACAATTTTCGTCAACCGGCGTTTGAGACGCGATCGGCATCGTTCAAATTGAAATGCTTTCCGTCAAACCGCGCACAAGTGCCCGCGAACACAATGAATACCTGCAGGTTTCCAGCACATTCGCAGAAAACCTTTATTTTTATTGTGTTTACGGTGATTTAAAAGAGGGTGAGCCCGGCTTTTCGGCCGGGCTCATAAAGGAAGGACAACTGAAGGAACGCTCGGAAGGTTATCAAGCACAGTGGCAAACCGCGCTCGGAGAAGTGATGGCGGCGGGGTCCTGATCCCTTGATCAAGCTGGCCGCTATTCTCTAATGCACGCCGCGTGCCACAACCTGCACCTTGACCCAAATTCGTTCTTTCAATATTAAATAATTCCCGTAAACGTCTGCACTGTCATGACTTAGAGACTTCACACATCGTTCAAAACGATCAACCCCTGCGATCTTGCCGCTCCATTCTCGTGCGTATCGCTTGCACTATTTGGAACATCGCTCGGCAAGCCTCTGTAGAGAACTGACCTCCGAGTTCTCTCCGTCGATCACAGCGGCCGATGCGGCAAAGGTTCGAGCCTGCTGGCAGTCGCCGCGTTCAAGATAAATGCGGCCGAGAGCTACGTGGGCATCAAGCAAACGGTTGTCCCAGAAAAGAGCGGTCTTCATTGCGCTCGTCGCCTGGTCGCGGTCGCCGCGACGAAGGTGTATCTTGCCGAGTATCAAATAGCTCTCGGCGCTCATCGGCTCGCTGACCAGAACGCGGCGAATCGTCTCCATCGCCTTGTCGTCCTCGCCGGCCTGATATTCCTTCTTCGCCTGTGCAAGCAGTGTCTCCGTGCTGCTGATGGGCCGAGCGACCGGCGTCGCTTCCCGCTGGCTTAGCACGACGGAGACAAAATCTTTTCTCTGCGGCTGCACTACGCGGAGCTTCATATCCGTGATGGCCTTCGCCCGCGCCCAATCGCGTTCAAGCGTTGCGTATCGGTTCCCGGCTGCCAGATGCGTTCGGGCCAGGTTATCGACATCTGCCGCAGTTTCGTCCTTTAGCTCGCCGAGTGTCTTGGCAAGTATGTAAAATGCCTCGCCGTCCTTCGGCGCCGCCGCGACGAGCTCCTTCAGATATTCCGCTGCCGAGGTGTAAGTGCCATTGAGGAAATGAGCGAACGAAAGATTGAACTTGATCGCCAGGTCGTCGTCGGCATTTGCATGTGCCTTTTCAAGAAACGCGACGCCCTCGGCGAGTAGTGCCGCCTGCCGAGCCTCATCACGCTTCTCCGCCTGCGAAGCCTGAACCGCGATCGCCCCGAGCATGTTGTAAAGGCTCGTGATCTTAAGTTCCTCCGATAGCGGCCGCAGCACGGCGAGTGCCTGGTCGAAATCCGACTGCTGCCAGCGGATAACGCCCATGTAAAACGACGCCTCGGCATAAGCCTCATCGTTGCAGTTCGCCGGCCGGTTCTCGCCACGAGCCCGTTCGGTGCAGGCCTGTTCGGTATTGACCACCCGCTGGAAGGCGTCGATCGCCTCGCCGAACTTCCTTTGGCCATAATGAAGATGCCCGAGTTCGAGCGCCGCCTCGGTAAATTCGCCCGCCGCGCCGGAATCGGCATGGAGCCTAAGCGCGTTCTTGAAAAAGTTCTCGCGAAACATCGGGTCTTGCGTAAGCAAACCCTTGATGTATGCCTCAAACGCCCGAGCCGGGACCTTCGTCGCCGTCTCGATCATCTGATTTTGCGAGAATGGCAACGCCTTGTCCCGCTGATACAGCACCTGATAAGCGATCTGTCCCTGCATCGTTTGCAGGTTCCCGAGGGCATCATTGAGCGCGATGTCGCGGGTGATCCGCCGGCCGTCCGGCAGGTCTTCGCTCAGAAAGCGGCCTTCATTGACGCGGATGACGCGAGCGGTAACGTTGATCGTCGCGGCCAGGTCGTCCTGTGCCGGAATGATCGTGTACTTGCCGGAAACGAGCAGCGTCGCATTGCTCTCGCGGGCGAGCCGGAGCGATGTTGCAAGGCTCGGGATGCTCGCCAGCGGCACGCGAAGCCGCTGCTGGATCATCTTCCGCTCGCTGTTTGAAACGACCGCAAGCCCCGGAACCTGCAGAAGCTCGGAAAGCGAAAGCGCAAAGCTCTCGCCGATCCAATTGAACTCCGCCTTGTTCGAAACATTCTCAAACGGCATGACCATCACCGAATCAGTAACCCGCTGTTGGCCAAACGCACCGGCCGCGGCCACCAGGACCACCGCAAAACTTAATAAGAACCGCTTTCGCATAACACTTAAGTATAAAATAAAAAGTTCGCTTGTTGTGCAAGCGAACTCGGAATCAAACCATTATGATGTCGAAACTCTAAATAAAGATGGTATCCGGTACGGGATTTGAACCCGTGTTGCCGCCGTGAAAGGGCGGTGTCCTAGACCCCTAGACGAACCGGACACGATTTTCGCCCCAAAAAGAGCGAATGAGAAGGATACCAATCCGCGATTTTCCTTGTCAAACCTGTGGTCGTGAATCGTAAATCGTAAATCGTGAATAGGGGACCGTGTTCGGGATGGAGGGAATTTGTTGGGAAACTCCCCTCCGCTGGAGGGGTGGTCGCCGCTTCCGCGGACGGGGTGGTAAAACATTTTGAGGCCGGCACGTAAGTAAGGGCGGTTCATCCGATGCCGTTTTCACCTGATCGCTGACCACACAGGCGGAAACCCGACCCGTAGGTAGGGTGTCGATTGGAATGATGAATGATGAATGATGAATGATGAATGTGAATTATGATATCTGGAATCCGGTTGCGGAAGCTCGCGCGTCAGCAAGGGCTTAACTACCAAGGCAATATTCCCACTAAGGAAGTCCAAACTCCGAAACTCATACTCTGTGCGGCTTCCGTCTGCGCATTCTGTGGTAGTGGTTTTCTCTAAGACCACAGAATTCACAGACGAAACCCACAGACGGCACCGACAAACTTCCGGTTTTCTCCTTTTCTTCTTCCATGGTGAAGAATGTCCAAGCCCGATGCCACCTTCTTCAACATCGATGACAGGCCGGCTGAAGCCCGCACCCCGAACTTCGCAACTTCGCAACCTTCCAAACCTCCCGTTTCATCCATTTCTTCCATTGGTGCATTGTGTCGGCTTAAGAAAATGGTTAGCAGTTATTGCGGGGTTTTACCAACGCGGAGCCCGCAGAAGGTGGTGAGCACTGAGCTGTAAGCTGTAAGCTGTAAGCTGTAAGCCGTTAGCTGTAAGCCGGAAAGCAAGAACGATGATCCATGATCAGTCGCCAGTAGTCATTAGTCAGTAGTCAGAATGCGACGATGCGAATACCCACGACCCAAAACCAAAAACCGAAGACGAAAGCCCTTGGCGGTGGAGGAGCTGCCCGGCCGCGTTCCAGACGTTCCAGACGTTCCAGACGTTTCAGGCGATTCATCTGTTTCATCTGTTTCAGAAACGCACGGCCTCGACGAAAAATGAAACACTGCTGGGCATCGACCGGCAGCAATGTGTTAAAAAATAGCGTGGAATTAGGTTCGTTGACGAAAAGTATGTTTACCATCTTCGAGCCGGATAATGACACGATACGAGCGTTCCTCGACTCAACAGGCCGGACCGGCTTTTCTTATGAGGATATCGGTGCGACGCAGGGCGAGATCCCGGCTGGCTACATCGTTGACCGAAATCGAATTCTTTTGGGCTCGGGCGAAGAGGTTTGGGAGAAGGCGAAGGCGGCGATCCGCGAATGGACGATGTTTGACATTGGCTGGGCGAGAGCGTATCCGGGCGATACGCCGATCGAGAAGGGCCGCGATGTCGCGGTCGTCGTTTCTCACTTCGGCATCTATAGTTTGAACGCGGCTCGTATCGTCTATGTTCTCGATAGTTCTGAGCAGTTCGGATTTGCCTACGGCACACTCGAAGATCATGGCGAATCGGGCGAGGAACTGTTCCTCGTTGAGCGAAGCCCGGAGAACGGCGACGTCCATTACAGCCTTCTCGCATTCTCGCGGCCCGGGCATTTCCTTACCTATCTTTGCTATCCGGCCGCTCGATATTTGCAGAAACAGTTCGCGAGAGACTCGATGGCCGCGATGCTTCGCTCGGCGGCGACAATCGGCTACACTACACCGAAATGAAGCGCGTATTTCTGATCGATTCGATGTCACACATCTTTCGGGCCTACTTTGCCCCGATGGGGGCCCGGCAGGAGCCGCTCCGCAACAGCAAAGGTCAGGTGACGCAAGCCGTTTTCGTCTTTACGAACATGCTCCGCAAGCTGATCAATGACGAAAAGCCCGACTACATCGCGGCGGTTTTTGACACGGCGGCACCGACGTTTCGCCACGATTCTTACGAGGCATACAAGGCCAACCGCGAGGAAATGCCCGAGGACCTCGCGGCCCAGCTTCCGTTCATCGTCCGCGTTTGCGAAGCATTTAACCTGCCGATCTTGAAATACGACGGCTTCGAGGCTGACGACATTATCGGGACGCTCGCCAAAAAGGCGGCCGAAAAGAAGCTGCAGGCGGTCATCGTCTCCAACGATAAAGATCTTTGCCAGCTTGTGCAGGATCCGTATGTCATTGCCATGCGACAAAATTCGACCAATCTAAAGCGCAAGGTGCCCGTGCCGCCGATCGAGTGGTGCGATGAGGCTTGGGTCGAGGCAAAGTTCGGCGTGCCGCCCTCAATGATCATCGACCTGCTCGGGCTGATGGGCGATTCGATCGACAACATTCCCGGCGCTCCCGGCATTGGCGAAAAAGGAGCGCGCAAGCTCGTGTTGGAGTACGGCTCGGCCATCGGAGCGATGGAAAATGCCGACAAGGTAACGCACAAAACCTATCGCGAAAGCCTGCAAAATAATCAGGACATCATTCGCCAGTCGCTGGAGCTTGCAACCGTCCATTGCGAAGTGCCGGTCGAGCTCGATCTTGACCAACTCCGCTTCCGCGAGCCCGACCGCCAGAAGGCATATGAGCTATTTCGGGAGCTCGAGTTCAACACGCTGACGAAGGAATTCTCCGACGCGGCCACGCTTTTTGACATGCACGGCGGCGAGGACGCATCCGAACGGATCGAGCGAAAGTATGAGGCGGTCAAAACCCGCGAGGAGCTTGATAAGCTGATCCGCACGCTCTGGGAAAAGGAAACATGGGCGTTCGATGTTGATGATTCGAACGGCGGCGACCGGCACAGCGCATTTGATAAGGTCGCTCCGCTCGGTATTGCTGTTTCATATGCGCCCGGCGTCTCGTATTTTGTTGATCTGCAAGAGTTTGAGGGCGGGAGCGAGTATGTCGTGCGGATGCTTGGCGACACCTTCGCCAATCCCTACATGACGAAGGCGTGCCATGATTACAAACGCAACCTCGGCGTTCTTCGCTCGCTCGGCATCGAGCCTCGTGAGGTGAAGGAAGACCCGATGATCGCCGCTTATCTGCTCGACTCAGGTCGGTCAAATTTTACTCTTGCGTTCCTCGCACAAAACCATCTCAACGCCTACCCGGCGATCGAAACGCCGGACGGTTTTACGGCCTCGGGCTTTGCCGCCGCCGAGCGGGCCGATTTTGTCTATCAGCTCGTGCCGCAGTTTCGAAAAAAGATCGCCGAGGACAAGCTGACCCGCATCTACGACGAGATCGAGGTGCCGCTCGAAGCGATCCTGGCCGATATCGAAACGGCCGGGATGAAGATCGATTCCGAAGCCTTGCACGATTTCTCCGAAAGGATCTCAAAGGAACTCGAAACGCTCTCCGCGCGGGTTTTTAAGATCGCCGGCCGCGAGTTCAACATCGGCTCGCCAAAGCAGGTCGGCGAGATCTTCCAGGACCTCAACATCGCTACCGGGAAAAAGACCGCGACCGGCCAGATCTCGACCAGCAAGGATGTGCTCGCCGAGCTTGCCGTTGACCACGAGATCGCCCAACTCATCATCGACTATCGCGAGATGGACAAGCTCAAGGCGACCTATGCCGATTCGCTCCCGAAGATGGTCGGCAGCGATGGCCGCATCCACGGCGTGCTCAACCAGACCGTGGCCGCGACGGGCCGGCTTAGCTCGACCGAGCCGAACCTGCAGAACATTCCGGTCCGCACCGAGATGGGCCAGCAGATCCGCAGGGCGTTCATCCCCGAAGCGGGCAACAAGCTCATTTCGGCCGATTACTCGCAGCTCGAGCTCCGCATTCTGGCCCACATCACCAAAGACCCGGTGATGCTTGAGGCATATCAGAACAACGAGGACATCCACGCAAAAACGGCCCGGCTCGTCTTTGGAGCGACAGATGAAAAGGACCTGAAGGAAAAGCGTCGGCTGGCGAAGATAGTCAATTTCGGCATCGCCTATGCGGTCGAGGCGTTTGGGCTTTCGCAGCGTGTCGGCATCTCAAAACAGGAAGCGCGGAAGGTCATCGACGACTACTTCGCGACCTATAAGGGCATTCGCGAATACATGGATCGGATCCCTGAGGAGGCCCGCGAGAAGGGCTACGTCACGTCACTTTTTGGCCGCCGCCGCTACTTCCCCGGCATCAAGGACCGCAACTTCGCCGTCCGTTCGCGGGCCGAACGCGAGGCGATCAATATGCCGATCCAAGGCACGGCGAGCGACATCGTCAAGATAGCGATGATCAACGTCGCCAAAGCTCTCCGCGACGCCGGGCTCGAGACGAAGATGATAATGCAGGTCCACGACGAACTTCTCTTCGAAGCTCCGAAGGGCGAGGTCGAGCAGGCCTCCGCCATCATCAAACGCGAAATGGAAGCCGCCGCGATTCTCGACGCCCCGCTCATCGCCGAGATCGGCGCCGGCGACGACTGGATGAGCTGTAAATAACGCCAGTACGCTATTGCGAGTCCGCGAATGCCTGTGGACTACGTCTAGTTAACGGATGACGAAAGAAACAAAAACGGACCGCACCAAGGTCAAGCGGCTTCCGGCTCGTGGGGCTTATGATCGCGAGACGATCTATTCGATCCTCGACGCGGGGTTTATCTGCCATGTCGGTTTTGTCGCCCAAGGCCAGCCGTATGTGATCCCGACCGGGTACGCCCGCATCGGCGATGATCTTTACATCCACGGGTCATCGGCCAGCCGGATGCTGCGAAATCTTGCGGCCGGAGCCGATGTCTGCGTTACGGTGACGCATGTCGATGGGCTGGTGCTTGCCCGGTCGGCGTTTCATCATTCGATCAATTACCGCTCGGTCGTAGTGCTCGGTCGGGCCGAACTTGTCACCGACGCCGACGAAAAATATGCGGCTCTCGAGGCTTTCACCGAGCACATCATCCCCGGCCGCTGGCCCGAGATCCGCTGGCCAAATGAACTCGAAATGAAAGCGACGTCGGTCCTCCGGCTCCCGATCGAAGAAGCCTCGGCAAAGATACGCACCGGCGATCCCAAAGATGATGAAGAAGACTACGAAATGAACGTCTGGGCCGGAGTCGTCCCGCTTGAAACGTTTGCCGGCGAACCGCTGCCCGATGCAAAGCTTGCAGAAGGCATCGAGCTCCCCGCACACGTCCGAGAATACAAAAAGCGTGGCCCAATGTAAGCCACGCTTCATTAAACTTGGTGGAGATGAGGGGGATCGAACCCCTGACCTCGGCATTGCGAACGCCGCGCTCTCCCAGCTGAGCTACATCCCCGAAATCAAAATGATAAATGAAAGATGAAAAATGAAAGACCTTCCGATCTCATCTTCATTGGGCCTAAACAAGCCTTCGAACCGGACTGCGGCAGGCTCCATCAAATCGAAAAACAGCCGATATACCCGACCACTTCTGATCGCAAATTATCAACTATCATTTATAAACTATCAACTAATTTATCAATTTACGGCCCCGGCCGGTAGCAGCGAGCCTTTCGGGTCGGAAACGTAGGCGAACCCGTCTGCGATCGATGAGATCATCCCGTGAAAGTGGATCTCTTCGCCGGAAACGACGACGACCGCGTCGCCGGGGCTTACCTTTTTTTCGTCGACCGGGAATTTGATCGTTGTCGCGTTGCCGTTCTCGTGGGCGACCGCCTCGTATTCAAAGGTCGCCGCGTCGAAACTAAGTGTTTGTGAAAATGAAACTTCCATTATGTTCTCCGTTAGTCAGAGTCTAAGCGCCCGAAATGCGAAAGTCCAAGCCGATGGCGTCGTGGTCTGAAAGCGGCGTCCCGTTCGCATCGCGGAGTTCGCCGATCGTTTTGACCGCCGCTTCATGTGCAGGCTCGATTCCTTTACCGGCAAACCAATCCAACCGTCCAGAGACGCTCCCGCCGACGCGGTTTGCCGCCCAGAAGATGAAAGGGAAACACCACTCCGGCACCCAGTCCCGAAGGTTCGTGTTCTTTTCGATGCTCTCGACGTGATAGTGCAGCGTTCCGGCTCCGAGTTCATTGAGGTTGCGGAAATCGTAACCGCGGCGCTCGAGCATCTTGAAAAGTGGCCGCTCGAAATATCTTTCGGGATGCGGTAAGTGATTTTTCGCCACGTTCTTCGGCCCCATAAAAACGCGACGCCAATAGCCCATTATCGCCCGTCGGGAGCTCTGCGAGTTGAACGTCGTCGTGTTCCAATCGCCGCCGATTATGGTTGGGAGCGGAGCCAGCGTTTCGAGATGATCAAGGATGATCTGCATCTGCAGCCGCCGATGGGCACGCGAGCAGTGCGAATCAAGATGCACGGTCACGGCCCGGAAAGTGCCCGCCGGATGCTCGATATCGGCGATCAACGCCCGGAGCCAGCCAAGCCGCTTTTCCTTGCCCCACATCTTGTCTTTGCCATTCGGGATCGGCACGGCGTGGATATTTCGCATCGGCCACTTCGAGAACATCGCGAGGCCGTGGATCGACTTCGTATTCTCGCCCTCCGCCAACGCCTCAACCCCGCTGCCTTTTTGCAACGCGATATAGACCGGTGCGAAGGCGTAGTTCATCCCGAGCTCACGGGCGATCTCTTGGGCAACAAACCGATTCCCGCTCCGGGCCATGCCATGATCAAGCTCCGTCAGCAAAAGCACATCCTTGTCCCGCAGGTCGGCGTGAGCCTTGAGCGACTCAAGAATGCCTTCAAAAACGCAACCGCGTTCGATGTTCCACGCGATGGTGCGGATTACTTCCGAGGCATCGCCGCCCTCGGGCTCAGTTGCAAGCTCCTCATGAAACATCCCGTTCAGTATCCGCTCTGCCTCTTCGCGGATCTCGTCGTGCAGAGCCGAGGCCTCAAGTTCCGCGGTCGATTCGAACTTCAGCAGCTCTTGAAAATACGGCTCTAGCCCGTGATCGAGCAGATCCGGGGAATGAACTTCGGTAGAAACTCGCGGCGTCATAAAAATACAGAGGATAGCGATTCACCCGCGAAAAGAAAAGAGCGGCCGCAGCCGCCCTCTAAGATTGTGCTTCGCCAGCGCTAATCGTCGTACCGTTCCTTCGCCGGGGCGACCGCTAGGAAGTCATCGCCGATCCGCTTTGTGTATTCTTCGAGCAGTTCGTTGATGCGCGAGCGGTCGGGTGAGTGAAAGATGAGCCCGACGTGCTTTGGCTTTTTTATACGATAAACGATCTCGGGGTCGGTGTAGTGCGAGGTGTCTGGTTCATCGTCTTTTGAAAGGGCAAGGGCGACGCCGGCATATTCCTTGCGGACCTTTGGTTTTTCGTAGGGATGATCTTTATCCGCGATCGAGAGCTTTGCCCATTCGCGCCACAGATTGAACCCGCATGCACTATCGAGCACGTTCGCGATATAGGCGCCGCCGACGCGGCACGCGACCTCAAGCAAATAGTACTCGCCGTCCTCGTTGCTCCGTAGGAACTCGCCGTGTGTTACGCCCTCTTCATACTTAAACTCTTTCAGGAGTTTGGCGTTTAGCTTCTCAAGTTCTTTCCGCTCCTTTGAACCATATTCGACAATGGATGTCGTAAACACGCCGCCGTAGTGCGAAACAGAAAACGGCGGACGGCCGTAGCGGCTCACGCCCGCCGCGACGACCTTTCCATTATGGACGACCGCATCAACGTGAAAGACATCGCCCTCGATAAACTTTTCGATAAGGAACTGCGACGGATGGTCACGCCAATTATTTCGGTCGTCGAGGTCATTGAGCACTTCCCAAACCTGCTCTTTCGTCTCGCATTTTCTAATGCCAAATGCCGAAACCTCATGTCGCGGCTTCACGATCCACGGTGCAGGGACGCGATCGAGAAAGGCATTTATCTCGTCCGGATTCACAGGGCAAATATAATCGGGGCAGGCGATTCCGGCCTCGCTCGCGATGTTACGCATGGCGTATTTATCGCGAAAACGGACGGCGTGCGAATAGGTCATGCCGCCAAGCTGGAGATGCTCCCGGGCACGGGCCGCGGTTACGACATCGAACTCATCAAGCCCGACGACGCGGTCAATGTGCCGCATTCCCGCGATGTTCGTTACGGCGCGAACATAGTCCTCGACGCTCGCGTTATCCTCGACCGTCTTGACGTCATTGAGAGCGGTCCATGCCCAGGGTTCATCGAGCAGCTTCTTGCGGGTCACAAGAGTCACGAACCAGTCGGCGTTCTGGCACTCCTCGAGAAACTCGTTCCCCTTATGCTCGCTTGCTATGCAAACTATGTGCTTTTTCATAAAAGCCGTTTTCACTACTTCCGGAGGAAGCTATCGACGCTCCAATCGCCCGAGCCCTTCAACATGAAGGCGATCGAAATAAAGAGGAAAAGGAACGCCTTCTCCTGGACGTTGAAGGGATCTGCCCCGTGAACGCCGATGAGTGCAACAAGCATCGTCACCGCGATAAAGAAGCTCGATAATCGCGTCAGAAGCCCGAGTGCGAGAAAAATGCCGCCGACGAACTCCGATAGAGCCGCCGCCCAGGCAAAGAATGCCGGCATCGGGAAGCCCATCTCCGCCGTGCGGCCGATAAGTCCCTCGGCCGGAGGCAATTTGCCGAGCCCGTGGGCAAACGCCATCGCGACACCCGAAAAGATCCGCAGCAACGCAAGCCCCGCATTCGCGTGCCACGACAAACCGCTCTCACCGCCGAACAAAAGTTTATTAAGCATTACGTAAACCCCTTGTTTGTTTTATTTTGTCGTAAAAGAATGGCACAATCGAACAATAAAAACAACGCATAGGGCGTTACTTTTATCGGTACTTAAGAGTTGTAAACCGAAGATCTATAGGAGTTTAAATGGGCGATATCGATTTGGCCGTACTGGCGAGCCACCTCATTGTTTTCATGGTCGTGCTGCTTCTTGCGGTCTCGGCCCATGAGGCGGGCCATGCCTGGATGTCGCACAAATTTGGCGACGACACGGCCTTTATGCTCGGCCGCGTCACGCTAAACCCGGTCGCCCACACCGACCCGATCGGCACGCTTCTGATCCCGGTCGTCGCGTTCATTTTGGGAACGATGGGCGGGGCTTTGGGCTCGATTCCGCTCATCGGATGGGGCAAACCGACGCCGGTAAACCCAAGCAACTGGACGAACTACAAGCTCGCGAACGTTATGGTCTCGGTCGCCGGCGTTCTAGCGAACCTGATCTTGCTCATAATCGGCATCGTTCTGGCGAAGGTCCTCTTCATCTACGGATTCACGCCAAATGACCTCTTCGGCGGGGCGACAAATCCGCTGGCGATGTTTGTCAGCAACCTGATGTTGCTCAATCTCTCGCTCTTCGTGTTCAATCTGCTGCCCTTTCCGCCGCTCGACGGCAGCAAGATCCTCTCGACGTTTCTGCCGGAAAGCACTCAGCCGATCTTCGATTTCCTCGAGCAGTTTGGGTTCCTTATCCTGATGTTCCTCATCTACATCGGCGTTTTCCGGTTCATACTTTATCCGTTCCTCATGGGATTGGTTTATGTGCTCTACGCAATCTATTAGTTCGCGATGACAAAACGTATTTTCAGCGGTGCCCAGCCTACGGGGCAGCTTCACATTGGCAATTACCTCGGTGCGTTGAAGAACTGGGTCGCGCTTCAGGATGAGTACGAAGCGTTTTACTGCATCGTAAATCTCCACGCGATAACGCTCCCGCAAGAGCCGGCGTCGCTCCGCAAGGCGACGCTCGACCTTGCCCGCATTTATCTCGCGGCGGGCGTCGATCCCTCGCGTTCGACCATCTTCATCCAATCCGATGTCCCCGAACACGCCGAGCTCGCCTGGACGCTTTCCTGCATCGCACGCATGGGCGAGCTCGAGCGGATGACGCAATTCAAGGACAAAGGCAAGGGCAACGCCGAGCGTGCCGGAGTCGGGCTATTCACTTATCCGATCCTGATGGCCGCGGACATTTTGCTTTACCAGACCGATCTCGTCCCGGTCGGGCAGGATCAGAAGCAGCATCTTGAGCTGAGCCGCGACCTCGCTGAGCGTTTCAACCGCGACTACGGCGAGACATTTAAGGTGCCCGAGCCCTACATTCCAAAGGCCGGTGCGAGCATAAAATCGCTGCAGGAGCCCGAACGGAAGATGTCGAAGTCCGACGAGAACGCCGCCGGCTCCATCTTCCTGCTCGACGACGCCGACACGGTCACGAAAAAGATCAAGCGGGCCGTTACCGATAGCGGCACGACCATCGAGTTCGACGAAACGCGGCCGGCGATCAACAATCTGCTGACCATTTACCGCCTGCTGACCGGCAAGACCGACGAAGAGTGCGTCGCCCATTTCGCCGGCAAAGGCTACGGCCATTTCAAAACAGAACTCGCCGAAGCCACCGTCGAATTCCTCCGCCCCTTCCAGGAACGCGTCAAGCAATACGACGACGAAACGCTCCGCTCCATCCTAAACCCCGGCGCCGAAAAAGCCCGAGCAATCGCCGCCGACACGTTGAAGAAGGTTTATGAGAATATGGGTATCAAATAGTGCTCGATTAATATTCGCGGTTTTTCTTGGTCTGACTGCCGCGTCGCTCATTGGGTGCGCTCGGCAGGAGATGCCAGCCGCCGCAAACGACATCGCGGTGAATTCCGTTCCGACGCCGCAACCTTCCGTCGAGCCAACTCCATCCGAAACCTGGAATGATGCCTACAATTTTGTTAATGGGGTTAGAATCGGTACGTCTTACGCAGAACTAAAGCAACGCTTCGGCAAACCGCTTTCGGAAAAACGCGGAGGCGAGAATGCCTGCGGATATATCAAGACGGTGGTTACTTACAAGGGCATCCGCTTCACGTTGGATGACAGTGGTGAATCAAATATTGTCATCCTGATCGAGATCACATCACCTGAGTGGGAAATGACGCCAGGCGTTAGAGTCGGTATGGATTTATCTCAAGTTCGTAGCAAGATGGGCCGAGTTGGGTTACATAAAATCGACGAAGTTGAAACGCTTGGCTATGCGGACGGTGACGGTTTTCTAACTTTTCAATTCACCGGTGGAAAAGTTGCAGTGATCACTCGCGAATTGAACCTTTGCTGAATCTTCGTTGGGTTACTCTGAGTTATGTTTGACGAAAGACCAGCCCGTGAACCGCTGATCACAAGATCTTGGAAGATCGCCATCGCCTTGTATGTTGTCGCGGTGATCTTCTCGTTCTTCTATTTTCCGGTCTTCCTTGCAGTTCTTGGTCTTCCGTTTAGTGCATTTGTCGCGATGTTTGGAATGTTGCTGATTCACCATGGCGACGGTTCATCATTCGAATGGGCTCTTCTGTTTTCTACATTCGCCACCCTTATTTTGCTTCTCCTGATCGCTTCGGAGCATAAAATAAAGAAGGATATGGAAAGCGAATGATCAGTATTTCAAACTAGTATGAAGATAAGGATCTACGCAAAACCTACTTGAACTACTTGTCGTAATTTGGCGGGGCTATTCCGGTAGAACCGCGTTGAGTTTGAACATAGGTTTCAATTTTCTGATTTTCGGCGGTCGAGCTTGATAACACCTTAGTACGGAGATCGTTTTAAATGCCCAGATATTTTATTGTTTTATTTCTTTTCGTTGCTTTGATGGTGGTGGCTCCGGTTCCCTCGTTTGGCAAGGGCAAGTCGGAGGTGCTTGTTTTGGGGACGCTTCATCAGTTTCACGAGAAGACGAGCGGTTACTCATTCGCCGATCTTTCGCGGATCATTGAAACTATAAAGCCGGATATCCTGGCTACCGAGCTGACGCCGGAAGCCCTAGAGAACAGGTCCGAACAGAAGACGAAGCAGGAATATCAGCGAAGCATTTTCCCGCTATTGGAGAAGCACGGCTATCTGGCCATCCCGATGGAACCGGCTGAACCGGAATACTCGAGGCTGGTCGGGATATTTCGGGCATCAAGCAAGGAATTCAACGAGAAGTTTCCGCAAAAGAGTGAAGCCTTTTCCGTGTATTCAAACCAGCTTTACGAGTACCTCTTCGAAAAATGGAAATCGGCCGAAGCCGTGAATTCAGATGAGACCGACGCCTTGTTCGAGGTAAAGCATGAGTTTCAGAATGCGCTTTTTGGACCAAACGAAGAAGCCGCATGGGATGGCTGGAATTCGCATTTCCTCAAGCAGATACTTGCCGCCGCGAAGCAGCACCCGGGCAAGCGGGTACTTGTCCTAGTCGGCGTTGAGCACACCTATTGGCTCCGCAAAGAGCTGAAAGCGTCGGCCGAGGTTCGTTACGTTCCGGTCGGCGGCTACTTGAAATAGCGAAGCGAGGATCGGTTTTTTGAAGAACGATCCGGGCAGAAAGTGCACATTTATGAAGATCACCATTTACGAAAAGCCTACTTGAACGACTTGTCGCAATTTGGCGGGGCTGTTCCGGGAGAATGGCGTTGAGTTTGAGCAGGTTGATTATTTCAGGGAGCGGCTGACGGCGGCGGATGTGAAAATGCTGCTCGCGAAGCTGAAAATACCGGCGTTTGGGCTGCTGCGGACCAAAGAAAAGGAGTTTAAGGAACGCGGATTCACGCCGGAGACGCCCGAGGACGAGATAATCGCCGCAATCGTCGCGAATCCGGGGCTTCTCAATCGCCCGATAGTCGTTGCCGGCGACCGCGCAGTCATCGCCCGCCCAATAGAAAAGGCCCTCGAGCTATTAAAATAGGCTTCCGGTAAAGAAAATATCCCAAACATTTTTCGCATTTAGCTGATACTGACAGTGCATTGCACCAACACATTATTGCGACGTATCTAATTAATGCATCGCGTTTGCGATCTGATTAACTTCGATTCCATATATGCATAAATGCAGTGCATGTTAGTCACATTCCGACGCAGTAATCAGTTCATGCATTGCATTTTTGCCATAATGCAGTGAATTATTTTGTTCATGCGTTGCATTTCTGCTATTATGCGGCATATGTCGATGGCGGTGGACGGATCGCCGACTAACATTTCTTTGTTATTTGCTGAGGTGAATGAAATATGAGGCCGAGTAACCGTTGGTTTCCCGATAGTCTTACCGATCAAGCGGCGTGGATGCGGAATTTTGCCACGGAATTTGCGAAGCAAGGTGCGGCGCTCGGTTTTTCTCCGGCGGAGATCGCGACGGTCGAGGCCGATGCCGAAACGCTTGCGTGGCTGGCCCAAAATCAGGTCGATATCGAGAGTTTTCGGCGGGCCGCGGCGAGCTATCGGCGGCATGTTTTGTCCGGACGGCCCGGTTCGCCGCTCAGTGATTTCCCGCAGCCTTCGTCGCTTACTCCGCCGCCCGGAACCTCGGTCGGAGTTTATCGCCGAATCGCCGAGGTGGTCGAGCGCATTCGCGTTTCGCCAAATTTTTCGGCTGAGAATGAGGCCTCGCTCGGCATTCGGCCGATCCGTGGCGAGTCTGCCGACCTTAACGACGCCAAACCGAACCCGAGCCTCACGGCCGAGCCCGGAAATATCGTCAGCGTTCGCTTCAAACGCGGCAAGTTTACCGGCATCGACGTCCAAATGCAGCTCGATACGGAGAAGGAATGGCGGCCCGCGGGGCGATTTGTGCGTTCGCCGGCCGAGCTTCACATTCCCGCCGGGCCGGAGAACCTGCCGCGGCTCGTCCGCATCCGCGCCCGATACCTCGATGGCAACGACGCAGTCGGGCAATACTCAGACATCGACACCATCTCGACGATTCCGTAAGATATTCGCATGAGCTTTACAAACGGAAACGGAAACGGCAACGGGCATAAGCCGAAGCCGCGAAATGTGCTCGGGGGCGAGCTTGAGAGCTGCTGCACCGATCCGATGACTGGTTTTTACCGCGACGGCTATTGCAAGACGGGCGTGGACGACACGGGGCGGCACACGGTCTGTGTGCGGGTGACTGACGAGTTTCTCGCGTTCTCAAAGGCGGCGGGCAATGATCTTTCAACGCCGCGGCCGGAGTGGGCGTTCCCCGGTTTGAAGGACGGCGATAAGTGGTGCCTGTGTATGCTCCGCTGGAAAGAGGCGCTCGAACACGGCATGGCCCCGCAGGTCTTTCTCAACGCAACGCACGAACACGCGCTGACCGTCATCCGGCTCGAAGACCTGAAAGAATACGCAGTAGAAGGGTGAAACGTGGAAATGTGGAAAGGTGAAAAAGTGGCGTGAGTGTATGGTTACAGCGTTTCGCCGGGCTAAATCAGCTTTGGGAAGGGAACACAAAATAATGTTGTTCTTAGCAATCTTTCCACCGTTCAGCCTTCGCAGCATCCTTACTTTTCCAGCTTTTCAACCTTTTCACTTTTTCATCTTTTCACTTTGAAGTATGCAGACCATCGAACATCTCCGGCAGCTTTTTGCTTATAACGACTGGGCCAATCGGCGGATGGTCGTCGCCTTGAAGGGCGTTGAACTCCCGAGGGCGGTCGGGATTTTGGCTCATCTGCTGGTAACGGAGCGTGAATACTACGAGCGGCTCTACGGAAAGGACTCGACCGGGTTCGACTTCTGGCCGCCGATGTCGATAGAGGATTGCGGACAGATGGCCCGCGAAAACGCCGATCTTTTCGATAAGCTGCTTCGTCGATTCGACGACGAGGGACTCGATATCACCGTCAGATACCGCTCAAGCGAGGGCCTGCCTTTCGAGAACACCTACCGCGAACTGCTGACGCACGTCCTCCTTCATTCCACCACCCACCGCGGTAACCTGATGACGATCATCCGCGACGCCGGCCACGAACCTCCGCGGATAGACAACATAATCTACCTCCGAGAGACGAAATACATTTGATTCGCCGCTGGATGTTACGCAATTCTTACGCTTTGCCTTCGCTTGCGCCCGCCCTATAGGCTAAAATGCGAGTTTCCCTAATGCAGGAAGAGCAAGAACAATATACCTTTGATTTCCTTTCGGAAACTGCAGAGATCGTCACGGAGTCGCGTGACGAGATCAGCGTCCGCATCGGCGATTTTGCCGGGCCGCTCGATCTTTTGCTTTATTTGATCAGGCAGGAGCAGGCGAATATCTTTGATATCCCGATCGCCCGCATCACCGACGAATATCTCAGCTACATTCGCCTGATGAAGACGCTCGATATCGCCGTCGCGGCGGATTTTCTGGTGATGGCGGCGCAGCTTATCGAGGTCAAATCGAAGATGCTGCTGCCTCGCGACCCTTTCGCCGAACCGGACGAAGAGGTCGAGGACCCGCGAAAGGAACTAGTCGATCGCCTGCTCGAATACGAGAAATATAAGTCGGCCGCCCAGATGCTCTATGAAAAGGCGACCATCGAACAGGCTGTCTTTCCTCGCGGCAAGATCGAAAGCGACGACAACAACGCCGAGATCAGTGCGACGGTCTTCGACCTGATCACCATTTTCCAGAAGATAGTCGAGCGGCAGAAAGAGAAGATCACGATGGAGATCGAGCGGGACGAGGTCTCGCTTGCCGACATGATAAAGCGGCTCAAGCAGCGCATCTTCGAGCATGCCGAACTAAGCCTCGCCAGCTTTTTTGAAGAGTTTGACACGCGCCGCGAGCTCGTAACGGCCTTCATCGCCGTGCTCGAGGTCGTCCGGACCGAGAGCGTTAAATTGATACAGAAACAGACGTTTGACGACATAATCCTGAAGAAAGTTTGATGTCAGAAGAAGCAGAACAAGTAGAACAACAAGTAGTAACAGCAAAGCGATCGCGAAGCACCGGCGAGCTAATGGCTCTTGCCGAGGCCCTGATATTCGTCGCCGATGAGCCGATCATGGCCCGCACCATCGCGGACGTGCTCGAAGAGGACAAAGCGAGCGTCGAGGCAGCTCTCGAGGCACTTTGCGAGGAATACGACACTCGCGAAAGCGGATTGCAGGTCCGGGCGGTCGCCGGCGGCTGGCAGATAGCGACCCGCACCGAGCTGCACGAAGACGTCCGCCGGTTCCTGAAGACCCGACCCTCGGCAAAGCTCTCGATCGCCGCTCTCGAGACGCTGGCGGTCATTGCCTATAAGCAGCCGGTCACCGTTCCGGAAATTCTCGAAATTCGCGGCGTGCAATCGGCCTCGGCAATCAAAACACTGCTAGAAAAACGGCTCATTGTGACAAAAGGCCATAAAGAAACCGTCGGCCGCCCGATGCAGTATGGAACCTCGAAAGAGTTCCTTATCCACTTTGGTTTGAAGGACCTAAACGACCTGCCTTCGGTGGAGGATTTCGAAGATTTGGTAACGTAAGGAGTAAGCAAGTCTCGCTCGCGGCTTACAGGTAACGGCTCACGGCTCACGGCTCACGGCTCACTGCTTACAGCTCACTATATGGAAAGACTTCAAAAATTGATCTCACAAGCCGGAGTGGCTTCGCGGCGTGCGGCCGAGGAATTGATACGCGCCGGCGAGGTGACGGTCAACGGTGAGGTCGTGACCGAGCTCGGCACCAAGGCTGATCCCGACAATGACCACATAAAGGTTCGCGGAAAGCTGATCAACCCGCTGCTCGCCAATCGGGAAAATGTCTATTTCTTGCTCAACAAACCGAAGGGTTATCTTTCGAGCGTCGCCGACCCGGAAGGCCGCAAGCTTGTCACAGACCTGATCAAAGGCCACGGCCGGTTGCATCCGGTCGGCCGCCTTGATTTCAATACCGAAGGGTTGATCATAATGACCAATGACGGCGACTTCACCAATGCCGTCGCCGGATCGAAAAAGATCCCGAAAGTCTATCTTGTTAAGGTAAAGGGGCTTCCGCCCGAGGTTGCGATCAGGAAACTTGCCCGCGGCGTCCGGCTGCCCGATGGATTCAAAACCGCACCGGCTGAGATCACACCGCTAAAGCCGACCGACAAGAACGGCTGGTATGAGGTCACGCTATACGAGGGCCACAATCAGCAGATCAGAAAGATGTTCGACTCGATCGGCCATTCCGTCGTAAAGCTCCGCCGTATTCGAATTGGAATGATCGACGATCTAGGCTTGCCCGTCGGCCGCTATCGGTCGCTTGATGAGCGAGAGATCCGTTCGCTTCTAGCGCCGAAAAAACCAACCCGATCATCGTAAAAGTGCCCGATGTTCGACCAAAAGGCATCGATCCTGCACAACGTCGATACCCGCTTCGATGAATGCCTTCGCCGCCGCGTCGTTCCGAATTCCTAGCTGGAACCATACCGACTTCGGCTTTGCAGCGATGATCTCCTCAACGTGCTTGTCGATGTCAGCCGGCCGCCGAAAAACATTGACCATATCGACCCCGCCCGCGATCGAGCGAAGGTCGCGAAACACTGGTTCGCCGAGAATCTCCGTAACTTCCGGGTAATAAACAGGCACGGGGATGATCTTGTATCCAGCGTCCTGCATGTATTTAGTAACGTAAAACGCCGGCTGCATCGCGTGCGACTTCGGCTTTATCCCGAGAACGGCGATCGATTGAGTCTGCCGGAGCAAATCGCGTATCTCGTCATCGGACGATAGCTCCCTTCCCTTTTTCTGCATACTCTGATTCTAGCTTCTCGCTCGTTCGCGAAACAATTGCTCCGCGAAAACTTGCCCCAAAACCGTGCATTATGTAATCATAATATTTCGTTATATACCTATGAACTTCGAACTCACAGAAGAACAGCAGCAGATAAAACACAGCATCAGGGAATTTGCGGAGGCAGAGATCGGCCCGCACGTTATGGAGTGGGACGAAAGTCAGCACTTCCCTATCGAACTTCGGCCAAAGCTTGCCGAGCTCGGCTTGATGGGCGTCCTTTTTCCCGAAGAATATGGCGGTTCGGCGATGGGCTATGTGGAATATGCCACGATCATCGAAGAGCTCGGCCGTGTCTGCGGTTCGGTCGGGCTTTCGGTCGCTGCCCACAATTCGCTCTGCTCGAACCACATCTATATGTTCGGCACCGAGCAGCAAAAGAAGGACTATCTTGTGCCGCTTGCTCAGGGCGAGTCGTTCGGTGCGTGGGGATTGACCGAATCGCAAGCCGGTTCCGATGCATCGGGCACACGCACAAATGCGATCCGCTCGAACGGCGGCTGGAAGGTAAACGGCTCAAAGAATTTCATCACCCACGCTATCGCTTGCAACACGCTCGTTGCTGTTGCGGTGACCGACAAAGAAAAAGGAAACCGCGGCATTTCAGCCTTCATTTTCGATAAATCAATGGAAGGCTTCCGTCCCGATAAGAAAGAAAACAAGCTCGGAATGCGGGCCTCTGAGACAGCGTCGGTCGTCTTTGAAGATTGCTACGTCCCGCAAGAGAATTTGCTTGGGAATGAGGGCGAAGGATTTCTGCAAGCGATGCAGATCCTAGATGGCGGACGCATCTCGATCGCGGCGCTTTCGGTAGGTATCGCCCAAGGGGCTTACGAGGCTGCGATCAGGTACGCAAAGGAACGCGAGCAGTTCGGCAAACCGATCGCTGAGTTTCAAGCCATTCAGTTCAAGCTCGCAGATATGGCAACGCAGATCGAGTGCTCCCGGCTGCTTACGCTTCAGGCCGCGGCGATGAAGGATGCGGGCAAGTCGGTCACCCAGAAATCAGCGATGGCAAAGCTTTATGCCTCGGAAACGGCCGTTCGCGTTGCCGAAGAATCGATCCAGATCCACGGCGGCTACGGGTACACGAAAGATTACCCCGCCGAGAAGTATTGGAGAGACGCAAAACTCTGCACCATCGGCGAAGGCACTAGCGAGATCCAGCGTCTGGTCATTGCCAAGCAATTGTTGAAAGCCGCATAAAAACGGGTTATCTTTGACGGAGTGTCCATCAAAGTTTGCCCGCGAATTCCCAGAGAGATATTCATCATTCTGCTGCTCGCCGTTTCGGCCGGGCTCGGCGGATGCGGTGATGCTAGCGAGCGCGACAACCAGGCCTTGGCCGCTGACAAGGCATCCCTAGGCGAACTCGCCCGGATCGAGCAGGTTCTCGCTTCGGGAATCCCCCTTCAGAGATCCGACTACGAATCTCTAAAGAAGATCAGAGAGAAATTTCCTCGCGCTACGAAGGTAAAGGAAACATACACTTCCGCACTGATTAAACGCGAAGATTGGCAGGCCCTTGTTGATTTCTTCGGGAACGAACCTGAAGGTTCGCTGTCGGCCAACGATAAGGCAAATCTCGCCCGCGCGTACTTCCGGCTCGGGCGTTTCGCCGATGTCGTAAGCTCCGCAGAGCCGCTCGTTGCTGAGTCTCCTCAGGACATCGACCTCGCGGCCCTGCTCGCAGGCGGCTATTACAACACCGGCCGGTTTGACGAGGCGGATGCCTTGCTTGAAAAGTTCTGGGGACGGATCGAGAGCGAACGACGCTTGAGTGAAATGACGCTCCGGGCACTTATATTTGCCCGGCAGGGTAAGGACGAGGAGTCCCGTGCATTGCTCGAACGCGTTATCGACTTGCAGCCCGAGAACGTGACCGCGCTTAACGCTCTCAGCCGTTCATACTTTGCGAAAGGAGTCGTCGCCCGGGCAGAGGAATTACGCAAGCGGACAGAAGATGCTCAGGCTAAAATTACCTCCGAGGAAAATCGAGCACTTCGAAAGGTCCAGTTGATCTATGAGCTTCAGGATAAATGGAATCAGCAGCAGTATCCCGAAGTTATCGTGATCGCTCGGCAAGCACTTGAGGTCTCCGACGCTCAGACCAAGCCAGTTCTGTATCAGTACATTGCCGAGTCATACACACGGCTTGGCCGGACGGAAGAGGCAAAAGCGGCCGTGGAAGAAATGAACCGACTAAAATGAGATCGATAAATCAGAAACTTGTTCTCATCATCGCCGCTCAACTCGCTTTCACCGGTTGCAGCGGAAATTCCGGGACGGTGAACAACGGCCCCGGTCCCGCAGGTGAGGCTTCGATCTCTTTTTCCGACGCGACCGCATCTTCGGGAATATCATTCAAACACGTCCCATCAAGAACGGATGCGAAGCTAATGCCTGAAGTTATCGGCAGCGGCGTCGTCGTCACAGATTTTAACCGTGATGGTGCGCCTGATGTTTTGCTGGTCAATAGCGGTTCGATCGCGACCGAGGTACGGACGCCGGACCAATACACGCGGCTTTATCTCAATGACCGCAAGGGCAATTTCACCGACAAGACCGAAGAATGGAAACTCCCGAGCCGGTATTACGGAATGGGAGCGGCCGCGGGCGACTTCGACAACGATGGAAACACAGACCTTCTTTTGACCAGTTTCGAAGGACGGAACATCTTGCTCAAGAATTCAGGTACGAGCTTCGAAGATGTGACCGAAAGCTCAGGTTTGACCGCAGACGGAAAATGGTCGACGAGTGCCGGATTTCTTGACTACGATAAAGACGGCGACTTGGATATCTTCATAGTTCGTTACGTTGACTTTTCACCGGCAAATGCCCCCCGTTCGTTCCGTAACCGGACGCTTATTTACCCCACTCCCGTGCTTTTTCAGCCGGTCACCGATCAGCTTTGGAGGAACGAAGGAAACGGGCGATTCTCCAATGTGAGTGATACCGCCGGCATTCGCTCGGCCGAAAAAGGCCTTGCCATGGCTATCGGCGACATTGACAAGGACGGTTGGACAGATATCTACGTCGCGAACGATACAACCCCAAATCAGCTGTGGCAGAACAGGAACGGGACATTTACGGATATCGCCCAGCTTGCCGGAGTCGCCTACGACGAAATGGGACGGGAAGAAGGGAGCATGGGCGCTGACTTTTCCGACGTTGACCTGAATGGACTCGAGGATATCATGGTCACCAATTTTCAATCTGAGGTTACGAGTCTTTACATGCAGATATCCAAGGGGCTTTTTCAAGAAAGCTCGGACCTGCGTGGCGTCGGCGAGGTCTCGCGAAATCGCCTGAGTTGGGGCATTGACGCTTTCGACGCAAACAACAACGGGTTCGAAGACCTGCTCTTCGTTAACGGCCATATCGAAGACAATATTCACTTAAATTCCGATACGGTCACTTTTCCGCAACAGAACTCACTTTTCCTCAATGTCGGTGACGGAAAGTTCCGGGATGTAAGCGATTCATCGGGCGATGCTCTCAAAGATATTCAGGTCAGCCGCGGCCTGGCAACCGGGGATCTGAACGGAGACGGTCTTATCGATTTCGTCGTAAATAACAATGGCGGCACTGCACAGGTCGCTTTCAATAATTCGAAAGAGCCGGGCAAGTTTGTTGTGCTTTGGCTCGAAGGCTCAAAGGCGAACCGAAGTGCGATCGGTGCCCGGTTGGTCGCGAAGATCGGCGAGCGGACCATCGAGCGGCAGGTGATGGGAGCACAAAGTTATCTCTCGATGAGTGACCTTCGCGTCCATTTCGGCCTTGGGCCTGCAGAGAAGATCGATCAACTTACGATCCACTGGCCCGGCTCGGAAAAGCAAGTTGTCAATGGCCTCGCGTCCGGTGCGTTCTATTACATTCGCGAGGGCAATTCTCCGGTCGCCTTCGTACCGGGCGAAAAACGGATCGAGCCTTGATCTGTTCGATTTTTCAACATGCTGCGATCCCGAAAGTTAATACTTTTCGTTTCAGTTCTGCTGGCAGGCTGCGGCAATTTGCCTGACACATCGTCGCCGAAGCACGCGGAAGCCGTCCGAAGTTTCTATGTCGGCTTGGCAGCGCTCGACGTCGGCGATGACCGCCGTGCACGATCGGAACTCGAGAAAGCTACCCAAACTGCTCCGGGCGAACCTGCGGCGTGGAACAACCTCGCTGTCCTCCAGCTTCGACAGCGCGATCTGGAAGGTGCAAGAACCTCCATCGATCAGGCTTCAAAGCTCGCCCCTGAAAACGCCGTTGTCACGCTCAACTCAGCTACGGTAGCACTGCAGCAGGGCGACAGCGCCAAAGCATCTGCAGAACTCGAAAAGGCCGGCTCGCTGGCGCCCGATGACCTGGCACCGATCTATTTGCTCGCCGATCTTCGCGAACGGGAGGCGGGAATAGCCGAGGCACTTCAACTTTATTCGAAGATCGCCGAGAAGGCTCCGGAGAATCTTGCCGCCCGCATCGAGGTCGCCCGGCTTGAGGCCAGAAGCGGCGATACGGAAAGCCTGAAAAATACCTTCGCCGCGATCGAACGGTCCTCATCAAAACTTTCACCCGAGGGCTCTCAGCAGCTTGCTGAACTCCGCTCGGCCGTCGAAAGCGGAAACACGCAAGCGGCCGCGGCAGCCGTTTCATTTCTCCGCAATGTCCTGCTCCGCGAGCCGTGGTTCAGGCAGGCGATCGCCGAATTCAAGCCATCGGAAACGACGATCGGCACGCCGCTCTACACGCCGCTGAAGCTCGCGGCGCCCAATTTCAGCCCCGCCGAGCCCGACCGCGAGATAACCTTTACCGCCGAGCCGCTTGGCAGTGAGGTTTTCGCTTTTGCTTTGCCGATATATTTGAACGCTGACGGAGAAACCAAGATCGCTCGTGCGGCCGGCGAGAAGTTCTTCGTCGGCGAACAGGCGATAGAAACTCAAGTGAACAGGGCCGATCAGATCGCTCAGTTCGACTTCGATTTCGACTTTCGCAATGACCTCGCCTTTGCCTCATCGTCGGGACTGAAAATATTCAAACAAGGCGAAGACGGAACCTTCGCGGACGTGACCGTTGCCACGAAACTCAGTAGTTCGATTCTCAGCCGTTCGTATGACGGCGTTTGGCCGCTCGACGTTGAGCACGACGGCGACCTCGATCTCATCGCGGCGGCCACCGAAGGCCCGACGGTCGTTTTGCAAAACAACGGCGACGGAACATTTACTGCCGTCGAAACTTTTGCGGGCGTGGCCGGTGTTCGGCAATTTGCATATGCAGATATCGACGAGGATGGCGACGCTGACGCGCTCCTGTTAACGAAGGACGGCAAACTTCGGGTATTCCTTAACGACCGCGGCGGGAAGTTCGTTGAGGCTGAAATTCCTGATGTTTCCGGAGTCCAAGCATTCGCCGTTGGCGATGTCGGCGGAAGCGGCCGGCTTGAGGTCATCGCCGCCTCGTCAATACTCCATCGCATTTCGAAGAACCTGGAGCGATCCAGATGGGAAGCTTTAGAGATAAACGTCGCCGAACTCGGCGATGTTTGTCCGGGAACATCCGCAGTCGGGTCTGAATGCTCCGTCTTCGTTGGCGATATCGACAACAATGGCGGGAACGATGTCGTAATCTCCACCGCCGGAACCACTCGGATCGCCTCATTCGGCCCGGGCGGAGGCGGAATGCTCCTGGGCCAGCCGCTCAAGATCCAAGCGTTCGCCGTCCGTGACCAAAACGGCGATGGAAAGCTTGATATAGTCGGGATCGGCCCTGATGGAATTCCGGCCGTTCTCAGGAATCAGAGCAGTAAGAACTACCGCTGGCAGATATTTCGCCCGCGGGCCGGTAAGACCGAAGGCGATCAGCGTGTCAATTCGTTCGGCATAGGCGGCGAAATGGAGGTCCGCACCGGCATCCGGACGCAGAAGCAACTCATCACCGCTCCGGTCGTTCATTTCGGGCTCGGGGAAGCACCGAATGCCGATGTTCTGCGCATCGTCTGGAATAACGGTTTCGTTCAGGCCGAGTTCGACCTCGCGAGCGACCAGGCCATCGCCGCCGAGCAGCGGCTAAAGGGCTCGTGCCCGCATCTTTTTGCCTGGAACGGCGAAAGTTTTGAGATGGTAAAAGACGCCCCGCCCTGGAGCCCCGCACTCGGCCTGAAGATCAACGCGCAGGACACCTTCGGGATAATCCAGACCGAGGAGTGGTTCAAGATCCCGGGCAGTTCGATTAAGCCGAAAGATGGCCATTACGAACTCCGCATCACAGGCGAATATTGGGAGTCGTTCTACCTCGATCATTACAGACTGATTGCCGTCGATCACCCCGAAAACGTTGAGGTTTATACCGATGAGCGGTTTGCCGTTCCGCCTCCGCCGCTTCAGGTCTTTACATTCGACGAACCGAAGTCCTTTCTCGCGGCTACCGACCACAACGGACGCGATGTTGCCGAATACGTACTCGCCGTCGATGAGAATTATCTCGACGGGATCAAACGCGGCAAATTCCAAGGCGTCGCGGAAGATCATTGGGTCGAGCTAACGCTGCCCGAGGATGCGCCGACGGACAAGAAACTGACGCTCGTCGCCGACGGCTGGCTTTACCCGACGGACGCTTCGATAAACGTCCAGCTTGGGCAGAGTTCGCACGCTCCGCCACGAAGCCTTAGCATCGAAGTTCCCGATAGCAACGGCGGCTGGCAAACCGCGAAAGAAAATCTCGGCTTCCCTGCCGGAAAGATGAAAACGGTGCTGATCGAACTGCCCGAGGGACATCGGCGTTTCCGCCTTCGGACGAGCATGGAAATCTATTGGGACCGCCTTGCGTGGTCAACTGCCGCCGCGACGAATGAAAATCGAACGCACGAACTCGCCCTCGGCACTGCAGAACTGAGATATCGCGGGTTTTCGGTAATTGATAAGCCGAATGCCTCGTCGCCCGAGAAGCCGATCTACGATCAGATCCTGACGACCGGCCAACGCTGGCGCGACCTTGAGGGCTATTACACCCGCTTTGGCGACGTCAAGGAATTGCTGACGGGCGTCGATGGCCGTTTAGTGCTTATGAATGCGGGCGATGAACTCGTGCTCAAGTTTCCGGCTTTGCCCGCTCCGCCGGCGGGATTTAAGCGTGATTTTGTCATCGTCGGAAACGGCTGGATCAAGGACGGCGATCTCAACTCGGTCTTTTCGCGGACGCTGCTGCCGCTTCCGAGCCGCGAAACGAGCGACTATTCAACGCCGCCGGGCCGGCTTGAGGACGATCCCGTTTTCAAGCGCTTCCGAGAAGACTGGATCAATTTTCACACGCGCTATGTCGCTCCGGATGGATTTCGCTCAAAGGTAAGAAATCCGTAAACTCGTATTTAGAATGAGCAAAATAGGAAGGATCTTCGCCGCTGTCCTTTTCGTCGCCCTCCTCTCTGTACCTTTTTGGCTTCGGGGCAGCTACCGCGTTTCAGAGACACGCGTTGATTCGAGCGCGGCACTCGACCGGTACGGCTTCTTTTTGACGGAGGTCGCAGGCGAGAGCGGCGTTGAGTTCAAGCACACGTCTCCACGCCTTGATCAAAAGCTCGACCACATAATGCCGATCATCGCATCGATGGGCGCCGGAGTCTCGGTCGTCGATTTTGATCGCGACGGTTGGAACGACCTCTACTTCACCAACAGCGGCGAAGGTTCACAAAATGCCCTCTATCGAAATAACGGCGACGGGACATTCACCGACGTCGCGGCCGAACTGGGAATTGCCGATCTTAACAGCCGCGCAAATGGTGTCTCGATGGGAGCCGTTTGGGGCGACTTTGACAACGACGGCTTTGAAGACCTCCTCGTTTATAAATGGGGCCGCACCGAGCTTTACAAGAACAACGGCGGCAAGAGCTTCACCCGTGTCGAAGATACCGGTTTCCCGGCTTGGGCAAATATCAACACCGCTATATGGCTCGATTTCGACCGCGACGGTGTGCTCGATATCTTTCTCGGCGGTTATTTTCACCAAGACCTCGATCTTTGGAACCTGCCGAATACACTGATGATGCCCGAGAGCTTCGAATATGCTCGCAATGGCGGCCGGAAATATCTGCTGCGGGGTTTGGGGAATGGAAAGTTTGGAGATGTAACGACGGCAGCCGGCATTGACACTAACCGATGGGCACTCGCCGCCGGTTCCGCAGATTTCGACGGCAACGGTTTCCCCGACATCTTTATTGCAAACGACTATGCCGTTTCTGAGCTTTTCTTGAATCAGGATGGGAAGCGTTTTGTCGCGGCCGGCGAATCAAGCGGTGTCGGTTTTTCGCCTAAAAGCGGAATGAATGCCTCGTTTGGCGATGTGCTTAACGACGGTCGTTTGTCGATTTACGTCTCTAATATTTCTGAGGAAGGCATCTTGCTCCAGGGTAACAATCTCTGGGTTCCGCGGCAGGACAGCACCGGCGGATTGAAATACGATAACCAGGCGAACAACTTTGGCGTCGAACGCGGCGGCTGGAGTTGGGCCGCCCAATTCGGCGACCTCAACAACGATGGGAACCAGGACCTTTTCCTAACGAACGGATATATTTCTGCTGATAAGGCCGCGAATTATTGGTATGATTATTCAAAAGTCACGGTCGGGCACAATACGATCATCGGCGATGCGGCTAACTGGCCGTCAATGGAAGGCCGAAGCCTTGCGGGCTTTCAGCAGAAGCGAGTTTGGTTAAATGATGGAGCTGGCCGCTTCAACGACGCCGCACTTGCTGTCGGCGTCAGCGAGACTTTCGATGGACGTGCCGTCGCCTTTGCCGATCTTTGGAACCGCGGTGTTCTGGACGTTATCGTCGCAAATCAGAATGGCCCGGCGCTAATTTACAAAAACAACCCGGCACCGGGCCGAATCTGGATCGGCTTTGAGCTTGAAGGAAGCCTGAGCAACCGCTCAGCGATCGGGGCGAGCGTCACACTCTTTTGGGACGGAAAACGTCAGCGGCAGGAGATGACCGGCGGCATTGGCTTCTGCTCACAGAATCAGCGGCGGCTGCACTTCGGGCTCGGAACTTACGGCTCGGTCGAAAAGGCCGAGATCGTTTGGCCGTCTGGCAAAAGGACCACTATCGAATCTCCCGGGGTAGGAAAAATACACAAGATCAAGGAACAATGAGCACCGACGTATCTGCAATCAATCCCGCTTCGTTCGGCGGCGACGCTGTCCCAATGAAAATGTGGGGCATCGATTCCCGCTTTATCGCGCCGATACTCATAACGCTGATCCTCCTCGTCGGCCAGCTATCGTTCGGCATTCTCGAAAGTTATCCGCAGACTCTTACGGCCATCGGCGTGTGCATCCTGGCCGAGATCATCCTTTCGTATGCGGTCGCCGGTAAATTCCCGCATCTGGCGAGTGCCTATATCTCCGGCATCAGCGCCGGCATCCTAATTCGCTCGCCGGAGTTTTGGCCGTTCGCTCTTTGTGCAGCGGTGGCGATCTGTTCGAAATACGTGCTCCGCCTCGAGGGCCGCCACCTCTGGAACCCGACCAATTTTGCGGTCAGCTTTATGCTCTTTGCCGCGCCGTTTTCGGTGGCAAGCCTTTCCATTCAATGGGGAAACAACATCTACGCAATGATGGTGATCTGGCTGCTCGGCTCGATAATTGTCTATCGGCTCAAGCGTTTTCATATCACGGCAACCTACGTCGCCGCGTTCGTTGCGTTCGCCTTGATCAGAAGCCTCTGGACCGGCCATTCTTTCCTCGCCGAGGTCGCTCCGATCACCGGACCGATGTATCAACTCTTCATCTTTTTTATGATCACGGACCCGAAGACGACGGTCCGGCATTCTAAGGCGGCGCAGATCATCGTCGTGCTTGCGATCGCGGGCGTCGAGGCCATTCTGCGACTAATGGAAAATGTGCATGCTCCTTACTATGCTCTTTTTCTCGTTGGGCCGGTCGCTAATCTCATCGATATTTACTGGCTTTCGAAAAAGCGAACAGTTTCGGAAGCCGCGGCGTAAGAATTTGGAGGAAGTTATGTGCAACATTGCGGTGTTTCATGTTGCATCTATGCAATTTCTATAGTATCCTTCCCTTCCAAATTTAGTTCGCAAGGAGATATTTATGAGCAGAAGTACTGCACAAAGTTCGAATAACGTGGCCTCAGCATTCATCGCTGAATTGCAGCATGAGGCAGCAACGACCCGCCAATGCCTGGAGCGCATCCCGGCCGAGAAATTCGACTGGAAGCCGCACGAAAAATCGATGACCTTCGGCCGGTTGGCCTCGCACATCGCCGAGATGTTTGGCTGGACACCGGCAACACTCACCCAGCCGGAACTCGACTTTGCCAAGTTTGATTACACTCCGTTTGACCCGAAAACGACCGAAGAGCTGGTAGAGTTTCTCGATAAGAACGTTAACGAGGCGATCGAAACGCTTCGCAACACGCCTGACGACGTTTTCCTCGAAAACTGGACGATGCGCAATGGCGAAACGGTCTATTTCACAATGCCGAAGATCAGCGTAATGCGTTCGTTCGTCGGCAACCACATCGTCCATCACCGCGGCCAGCTTTCGGTCTATCTGCGGCTCAACGACATTGCCGTTCCATCGATATATGGCCCCTCAGCCGATGAAGGGCAGATGTAGGGAAAATGTGAAAAGTTCAAAAGTGAAAAAGGTGGGCCAGGTCGGCCCGCCTTTTTATTTTCCGCCCGAAATGCGAATATTTTATTTCTGCCTTCGAATCGATGCCCGTATTGGAAAACATAGATAAGCTCTTTGCCGGCGAACCGCGGTCGGTTGCCCGGGCGATCACTTTGGCCGAGTCCGGCGGGCCGAAGGCGGCTGAGCTGATGCGTTCGATCTTTCCACGTACCGGACGAGCGACCGTTATCGGCATTACCGGGTCGCCGGGAGCCGGCAAGTCGTCTTTGGTTGATAAGCTCGCTCTTTTTTACAAGAACGAGGGGCTTCGCGTCGGAATCGTCTGCATTGATCCTTCGAGCCCGTTTTCGGGCGGTGCGATCTTGGGCGACCGCATTCGGATGTCCACGCTCGGCATGGACAAGAATGTCTTTATCCGCTCGATGGCGACCCGCGGAAATCTCGGCGGTCTTTCGCGTTCGACCGTAGATGCGGTGGCGATTCTTGATGCAGCGGGTTACGACAAGGTCATCGTCGAAACGGTCGGCGTCGGGCAGGACGAGGTCGAGATAGTGAAAACGGCCGATGTTTCGGTCGTCGTTCTCGTGCCGGGAATGGGCGACGACATTCAAGCGATAAAGGCCGGGATAATGGAGATCGGCGACGTTTTCGTCATCAACAAGGCCGACCGCGAAGGCGTGCTGCGGACGCAAAAGGAGCTCGAATCTCTCCTATCGCTCGCCCATCGCCCCGATATGTGGAATCCGCCGATCGTCCCGACCGTAGCGACCGAATCCAAAGGCATCGAAGGCCTCGCCGCCGCCATCGAAAGATATGCGAAATACACGGCTATGGCCGACGGCGAGGCCATCGCGGATCGCAAACACGCGATCGCCCGCTGGCGTTTGCTGGAGCTTTTGCGTGAGCGGCTGCTTGCCGATCTGCTTGAAAAAAATGGGGCCGAAAAGGCCCTCGAAAAGCTCTCTGCGAACGTCGCGGCGAAACAGATCGATCCGTATTCCGCTGTCGAAGAATTGATGAGCCGAGAGAAGTGAGACTTGCAAAATAGCTGTATGAAGATCAACCACTTAGGCATCGCAACGAAGGGCATTGATGCGGCCCTTAAGTTTTGGGAGGACGCTCTCGGGCTTGAGAACGTTCACACCGAGATCGTTGAGGATCAGAAGGTGCGGGTTGCGATGCTCCCGATCGGCGAGAGCCGTGTCGAACTGCTCGAACCGACCTCGGACGATTCGCCGATATCGAAGTTTCTTGAAAAACGCGGCGGCGGCATTCATCACATCGCGGTTGAGGTTGAAGATATCCGGGCGTCGCTCGCCAGGCTAAAGGCACAAGGCATGCAACTTATCGACGAAGAGCCGCGGATCGGGGCCGAAGGATGCCTTGTTGCCTTCGTCCATCCAAAGTCCTCGGGCGGAGTTCTATTAGAACTCGTGCAAACCGATCAGGGGTCAACAACATCCTAGCTGTTTCGGTAGTGTTTTGGTATGATTGCGGTTTGCCGAAAGCACATTTGGAATAATCTTTTTAGTGAGGAATTAGGAATTGAGTAACTTAACAAAAGGTCTGATCTTGCTTCTCGTCGTACTTGGCATCGGTGCCGGGCTGGCCGTCTGGAAAAGCAAGGTCGGCGGCCACTCGAACGCCGGTTTTAATAAGATCACGCAGCAAGAGGTCGAACTCCTTGTTGCCGATCTGGCCGAACAGAATCCGATGGCGATCAAACGCCTCGGCGAGGATGCTGAGCTTCGTAAACAGCAGTTGAACAATCTCAAAGAATTGTTCGCATTTGCCTCTGAGGCGGAGCGGAGCGGAATGACCAATGACCCGAAATTTCGCAACGAGCTTCAGAACATCCGAACTGAGCTGACGGCAGTAAACTACGACCGCCACATCAACAAGGACAAAGGCCCGATGCCACCGTTCGGCTTCATCGGCGAGGATCAGGTAAAGGCTTTCTGGGGTGAAGGCGAACAGCCCGCACAAGGATTCTTTGCGAACCTCAAGGACAAGATCGGCCTTGGCAAAAAGGACAACGAGATGGCGTTTCAGCGTTTTCTCGACACAAAGATCTCTCTTTTGAAGGAAAGCAATCCGGCGATGAAAGACCGCGAGATCTCAGAAGAAGAGAAGACCCAGGCCCGTGAGTTCTTTGCAAAGATCAACATCTACAACGACGAATTCGGGACAAAGATCGCTTCCGGCGAACTTCCGAAAGAGCTGAAAGATAAGATCGACCTGCAGGTCAAGCTCCAGCAGGCTCAGTTCCTTGCCCGCGTTTACTCGGACAAGATGGCCAAAGAGATAGAAGTAACGGACGAGGATGTCGCGGCCTACATTGCGGCGAATCCGGAATTTGATACCTCCGCTAAACGAGCCAAAGCCGATGAGATTCTCGCTCGTGCAAAAGGTGGCGAAGACTTTGCTGCTCTTGCGAATGAATTTAGCGAAGATCCGGGCAACAACGCCGGTGAAGACGGCAAAAAGCGCGGTGGCCTTTATGAGAACGTCAGGCTCGGAATGATGGTCAAGCCCTTTGAGGAAGCCGCACTTGCCCTCGAACCCGGCCAGGTTTCGCAGGGTCTTGTCGAAACTGACTTCGGGTACCACATCGTCAAACTTGAAAAGAAGGGCGAAGCCGATGGCCGCGAAGGTCAGAAGGAACAGACCTACGACGTTCGGCACATCCTTATCTCGACCGGATTCAAAGACCCGAACAACCCCATCGGCCGCGAGGAACCGATCAAGCAGTACGTTCGCCGAAAGCTCGAAGAAGAACGTGAGAAAAAGACGATGGAAGACCTCGTCGCCCGAAACAATGTTCAGGTGCCGGAAGACTTCAACGTCCCGCAGATCACGGACGAGCAAATTCAGGAGATGATGAAACAGCAGCAACAGCAGCAGGTCATCAACACTCCCGGTGGGCACTCGGAAGGCGATGGACACGACCACTAAATGGTAAACGCCCGATGGAATTTGGCGATTACAAAATAGAAATAATTCCGGATACGGAATTTAGGTTAGACGGAGGGGCGATGTTTGGAGTCGTCCCTCGCGTTTTGTGGGAACGCGTCTGCCCGCCCGATGAACTCAACCGCATTCGCCAGCAGATGAACTGCGTCTTTATCGACACCGGTAAAGAAAAGGTCTTGATCGAGACCGGCATCGGCGAAAAATGGACCAAGAAAGAAACGAAGATCTACGGGATCCTACGCGAGCGGCCCTTTGCGGAAACTCTATTTGAGAAGACCGGCTGCACGCCCGATGACATCACGATCGTCATTAATACTCACCTCCATTTTGACCACGCCGGCGGCAACACCGTTTTGAATTCCCCTCCTTACGAAGGAGGGGTGGACGCCGCCTCGGCGGACGGGGTGGCTCTCTCAAGCCATCCGATACCACAATTTACGAACGCCCGTTACCTGGTTTCCAAGCGAGAACTCGAACACGCCGAGGTTCCGCACGAGCGCGACCGGGCAAGCTATCTTCCCGAAAACTGGCGGCCGATGATCGAGACCGGCCAGCTTGAGCCGATGCCCGACGAATACGAACCAATTCCCGGCCTACAGCTCCAAACCATTCGCGGCCACTCCGAAACAATGCAGACCTGGCAACTGAGTCGCGGCGGCAAAACGATGTACGGTTTCGCCGACCTCATCCCAACTCGACACCACCTCCCGCTCCCATGGATAATGGGCTACGACCTTTACCCGACCGAAACACTGGCGTTCAAGAAAGAAATATTACCGAGAGCGGTCGCAGAAGGCTGGATGTGTCTTTTTTATCACGATTTCGAGCACCCGCTTTGTCGATTGGTCACTGAAGGCACTAAAATAGAGGCCGTTTCAACTGGCCAAACCATCTAACGGAACAAAGACTAAAGATCAGTTAACAATTTGATTAGGAGAATTCCCAGCAATGAAGATCAAGATACTTTTTTCGATCGTCTTGGCTATCGCCCTTTCCCAAGTCGTATTCGGTCAAACACGTGCAGAACAAGAACGAAGCACGTTCATCAGTAACGCAAAACTACTCGAGCGGAAGCCCCTCGACCCGAACGCTGCAGCAGCCCGGGAATCCGGATTCCGATGGGTGGTCGACACAGACCAGGTGACCGTAGCTCTTTGCGGCGAGGTAATGGAATTGAATCCCTCGAAGAAGAATAAGTTCAAATCCGAGCTGTTAATGCAAATGACCTTTGGCATGGCCGTTTTCAAACTAGAGAACCCGGATAAAAAGTCCGACGAAATAGCGGCCCAGGTAGCTGGCGTTGAAAGTATGCTTCGTACCTATTCGACGATGGTCGCAGAAAATGAAAAAGCCAGGAACGCGAAGCTCGATGAATTGATAATTAAACAAAACAATGGTGAGCTTAAGGCAATAGTCGAGACCGCATTCGCAAAGGGTAAGTGCGAGAAGAAGGCAGATAATTAGAATGGAAAAAGTTACAATCGGAATAATTGGCGGCAGTGGTTTGTACCAGATGCCGGAATTAGAAAATGTTCGTGAGCAGGTGGTGGAGACGCCATTCGGCTCGCCGTCGGACGCGTTCATCATTGGCGAACTTGATGGCGTTACGGTCGCGTTTTTGCCGCGACACGCACGCGGGCATAAGTTTACGCCCACGGAAGTGCCTTACAGGGCGAACATCTACGCGATGAAGCTCTTGGGCGTGGAATACATTCTCTCGGTTTCGGCGGTCGGTTCGCTTCAGGAGCAATACGCGCCGACCGACATGGTCATCCCCGAGCCAATTCTTTGACCGGACGCGTGACCGGGCCAAGGAATCGACCTTTTTTGGCGAAGGCATCGTCGGCCATGTGACCTTTGCCCATCCCGTTTGCGATGAGCTTGGCGATATCCTCGAAGCCTCTTGTAAAGCGGTCGGTGTAAAGGTCCACCGCGGCGGCACTTATTTGTGTATGGAAGGCCCGGCCTTTTCAACCAAGGCCGAATCGATGGTCTATCGCCAGTGGGGCATGGACGTCATCGGCATGACCAACCTGCAGGAAGCAAAGCTCGCTCGCGAGGCCGAGATCGCCTACGCCACGCTCGCCCTGGTCACCGACTACGACTGCTGGTACGAAGGCCACGACGACGTAACGATCGACATGGTCATCGCCTATCTGAACAAGAACGTCCGCAACGCCCAGCTTATCCTGAAAGACGCCGTCAAACGCGTCGCCGCCAAGGAAACGCCGAACCAGTTCGCCGGAGCGACCAAGAACGCCATCTTCACCGCCCCCGACCACTGGCCCGCGGAAACAGCAAAGAAGCTGGAGGCGATCATCGGCAAGTACCGCGTATTGGAATGGGTACAAATCTGCAAGATGATGAACGGAGCAAGGAGGTGCTCCATTATGTTGGGGGGTGGCGGGATATTCCGGCCGCAAGATGAGACCATGCCTACGTCATCATCTCAGTGGCGGGGCGGTGACCACAATAAGCAAGCACCTGGGAATCATCAAGAGCATGAGTATGGGAATGCCTCAATCGGGCGATGGCGAAAGTGAGAGATCGATCGCATCAATCCTGATCGATTGGAAGGAAACGATTTTCGATAATTGACGCTTTCGGTTGGACAGAAAACCTCAAGAGGCCTTTCCATCTAAGCATCAACATGAAATACATTTTTGCCTCGTTGTTAATTTTAAAAGGGATTTATTTCGAGCCACAGCTTTGGGCTGCGCAATGTAACGCCTGCAATTGACCGTGATCCGCTGCTTGAGGCGGATGCTCTCCACAACCTTGATGTCGCCTGGCAGGCATTTGGCCCTGCTCGTAAGGCTTATAAGCAGGTGCTCGGGCGGTTTGAAGAGACCTATGCCGCTTATCCTGAATTCTCAAAGATCGACGAGTTTCTTTACCTTGCGGGAATGAGCAGTTACTACCTCTCAAAAAACGAAGGCAAGCAGAAGGTGAACCTTAAGATAGAACGCGAACGCGAAAAGTATGACCCGCAGAAGCTTCGCGAAAATGCCGCTGCATACCTGGCGATGATGCTCGAGCGGAACCCTGAAAGTAAATATCGGGAAAACGCGGAGAAAGTGCTTAAAGATCTAAAACCTGTCGAGTAGAGCTTTCGGCAGCGACTAAATGAACCTAAATCAGGCGACCATCTATTCATCAAAGCCAATTGAAACGGTCGAGTTTTTCCAGAAACTCGGCCTTCGCCTTATTGTCGATTCCCTTCCTCGATATGCCCGGCTCGAATGCCCTGACGGCGAGGCCACTCTCTCCGTCAACATCGCCGATGCCGCCCCTGCCGCTAACCAGGTCGTTCTCTATTTCGAATGCGACGACGTTGATGCCGAGGTCGCCCGGCTGAAATCGCTCGGCTTGGAGTTCATCCAGGAGCCGCGTGATGAAGAGTGGCTCTGGCGGCAAGCTTACCTGCTCGACCCCAACGGCAACAAGATCTGCCTATTCCACGCCGGCGAGAATCGCAAAAATCCGCCGTGGCGGGTTAGATCCCGTTGATGAATTTCTGCCCGCCGGCGAGGAAGTCCTTGAGATCGTTATCAAGCCCGCTTCCGTGTGCCGAAGGCATCAATGTTCCGACGATCCGTTCAAACTTGCTGCCGATCTCTGTCAGTGGCCTTGCATAACTGTTCGCCGGAAAAGGGAGTTTACCGATAACGGTCCCAAAAGACTGCAACAACTGCCCGTATGCCTTCGCTGCCATTTCCGGGTCTTTCGCGGTCTTCATATTGTTTAAGACCGTAAGGGCAACATAGGCTTTTTCCATGTCCTCATAGAAGACCGTGCATTCATTCAAGCTTTTGACACCCTTCGACGCAGCCTGGATCTTCTCTTTCACTCGGTTTGGCAACAGATTGCAGATGCCAAATTCGTAATTCTGGTACTTTTCAACCAATTGCGCCGCCTGATGCAATGTTTCTATCAAACTTGCTTTATTAACTTTTTTACTCCACCACCATGCCATAACCTGCTTTCTCCTATTCCTTCTATGAATTTTGGGCGATTTGATTCCTTCCTACTAAATAATGCGTAGAAAGAAGAAAAAAGAGACAAAATTTATAAGAGTCGCAAATGTCGGAACCCTCTGCATAAGCGGAGGGTCAGTTTGTTGCCGTTACGTCCGCCAGAATTCTTACACTCGCGAACTGGCCGCCCGCTAACGCAGGCGGTTCTGACTTTCTGGAATCGCAAAAAACCTCTATGCCGTGTAAAATGGGGAGTCCAGTTGCGAACGCCTCTGGGGGAAACTCTTCTGGCTCTCTCTGCTTCTGGCTTCCGGCAATTACTCAAACTTATGTCATTAACAGTTGTAGGTTCTGTCGCTTTTGACGCGCTCGAATCGCCGTTCGGCAAGAGCGATAAGGTTCTTGGCGGTGCGGCGACGCACTTTGGGCTCTCGGCCAGCTTTTTCACCGAGGTGAATGCCGTCGGTGTGGTCGGCGGTGATTTCGGCGATGCCGAGTGGGACGTTTTCAAGCGTCATCATATCAACACCGATGATATAGAGGCCGTACCGGACGGCAAGACGTTCTTCTGGAGCGGCCGTTACGATTACGACATGAACACGGCCCATACGCTCGACACGCAGCTCAACGTCTTTGAGACGTTTGACCCGAAGCTTTCCGACAATTCGAAGGGCTCGAAACTGCTCTTCCTTGCCAACATCCTTCCGATGCTTCAAAAAGGCGTCCGCGAGCAGTGTCCGGATGCGAAGTTCGTCGCGATGGACACGATGAACTTCTGGATCTCATCGATGAAGGACGCCGTTATCGAGACCATCAAGGTCGTCGATTGCATCATCATCAACGATGCCGAGGCTCGCCAACTCACCGACGAACCGAGCATCTACAAGGCTGCACGTAAGATCATGGATCTCGGCCTTCGTGCAGTTGTCATTAAGCGGGGCGAATATGGAGCGACGCTCTTCACAAAAGACGCTTATTTCGTCGCACCGGCCTATCCGCTTGAGAGCGTTTTTGATCCGACCGGAGCCGGAGATACATTCGCCGGCGGCTTTATGGGCTATCTTGCCGCCCAGAATGAGATCACCGACGACACAATGCGGCGGGCGATGATCTACGGCTCGGTAATGGCGTCGTTCAACGTCGAAAAGTTCGGCACCGAACGGGTCGATGCTCTCGATTACCCTGAGATCAATCAGCGGTTTGCGGACTTTAAGCAAATGACCCATTTCGACGATATTCCGTTCGAGCGGGCGACCGCCGCCTGATGCTGAATGGCAAAGCAATTCGATAATTCGATCACGACCTTCTCACGCCCGGCCGGCAACACGACTCTGCTGATCGGCGGCGGCGTTATCGTGATATTGTTGGCCGTCTCGATCGTTCTGTCGGTCATTTACGGTATATGGCCGTTGGCCATTCTTCTCGGCCTCGGACTCGTCGGATTTGCCGTCTTCTTTTGGGTCGCACTCGACCAATCACGAGTTCTCGCCGCCTGGCGTTCGGGCACTCGCGTCGACTGGGATTCGACCGGCCCCGAGATCCAGCGGCAGAGCCTCGGCATTGAGGTGACCGAACTCGCCGGCATTCTCGAGGTCGAACCCGAGAGCATCAGCGACCTACAATCGGCTTACATCGTCGCCGAAGATCTCGCACTTCGTCAGATGCAGCAAGAAGAGGGCATACCGCTGCTCCGCCACGTTAGCGTACACGGCGTGCCTTTTGATGCGGCATTCGTCAGCGATAAGCGGCTCATTTGCTGCGAGGTTGCGTTTCTCGTAACGCCGGAGCTTCGGCAGGATCGACGCGAGGCCATTATGCGAAAAGCCGGGCTCGTCCGGCGAGCACTCGAAACGCGAAACTCGCCGCTTGATGTCCGCTTGATGCTCGTACTTGTCACGCAGCTTACTGCCGAGGACGAGCGGCACCTGCGAAGCACGATCGGAAGCGCCGCCTTTCGCGGAACCCCGGTCAATATTGAGGTAAGATTCGTCGATTTCGAGGCACTTCAGCGAATTTACGTGACGGAACAATGAACTTATTGGAAAACAAGGTCGGGTTGATTCTTGGCGTCGCAAACAAACGTTCGATCGCATGGGCCTGTGCCGATGCGTGCAGCCGCAACGGCGCCCGGCAAGCGTTCTCATTTCAGGGCGAGCGGCTTAAAGAAAATGTCGAAAAGCTCGCCGGCGATCTGCCGGATTCGCTCATCCTGCCGATGGATGTGACGAACCAGGCCGAGGTCGATGCCGCGTTCGAGGCGATCGGCAGCAAGTACGGCAAGCTCGATTACATCATCCACTCGATCGCATTCGCTCCTCGCGAGGCACTTGAGGGCGATTACGTCGCGACCACACGGGACGCGTTCCGCACGGCTCTCGAGATCAGTGCCTTCTCGCTAAACCAGGTGGCATTTGCCGCGGCTCCCTTGATGAAAGAGGGCGGCAGTATCGTAACGATGAGCTACTACGGAGCCGAAAAGGTCGTGCGAAATTACAACGTTATGGGCGTAGCAAAAGCCGCTCTTGAAGCCTCCGTACGCTACCTCGCGGCCGATCTCGGCAGGCAGGGCATTCGCGTAAATGCGATCTCGGCCGGGCCGATCAACACGCTCTCTGCCCGAGGCGTAAAGAACATGGGCTCGATGCTATCATACGTCGCCGAAAAAGCTCCGTTGCAACGAAACGTTGAAGCAGCCGAGGTCGGCAACACGGCATTATTTTTGGTCAGCGACCTCGCTTCGGGCATCACGGGCGAAACGATCTACGTAGATTGCGGATATAACATTATGGGGCTTTGAGAAGTCTAGGAAGTCTTGGAAGTCTAGACAGTCTGGGATGTCTGGAATGTCGGGGAGTCTTATTGGCTCAAGAAGTCTTTGGTGCCTCGGTAGTGAAGGTGATTTGTCATTCACGACATCCTGGACATCCTAGACTGACAAGACTTCCTAGACTAAAAAGGACTTCCTAGACTTCCCAGACATCCTAGACTTCCTAGACTTCCGAGACTGATTTATGGCTGAAACTGACGCGAACAAACCGAAGAAGAACAAAGACCTTCACAAGCCTCCTGAGCCCAAGACCGTGGCCGAGGCAAAGAAGCGCCAGCAGGAGCCGGGCTATTGGCAGTTGACGGACGATGAGGTCCTTCTCCGCTCGCCTGAGCCGGAGGATGAATATAAGACGTCCGATTCGTGGCGCGTTTTTCGCATTCTCGGCGAGTTCGTTGACGGGTTCGACAATCTTTCGACCATTATCCGCGGTGTGTCCGTTTTCGGCTCGGCTCGTACCCGCGAGGACGATCCGATGTACATTGCCGCCCGCGAAACGGCCAAGCTGCTCGCCGAGTTGGATTTTGAGATCATCACTGGCGGCGGCCCCGGAATCATGGAAGCCGCGAACCGCGGCGCATTTGAGGCAGGCGGCGTTTCCGTCGGCTGCAACATCGAGCTTCCATTTGAGCAATCGGCCAATCGGTACCAGACCAAGTCGCTCTCCTTTAAGTACTTCTTCGTCCGCAAGACGATGTTCATCAAGTACAGCAACGCTTACATCATCTTCCCCGGCGGGTTCGGTACGATGGATGAACTATTCGAGGCATTAACTCTTATCCAGACGCGAAAGATCCGCAACTTTCCGGTCGTGCTTTTTGGGTCGCAATATTGGCAGGGAATGCTCCAGTGGATCACGTCGATGATGCTAAATGAGCGGAACATCAGCCCCGAGGACCTGAACCTGATCCACCTGACCGATTCTCCGCAGGACGCCGTGGACTTTATCGTCAAAACATGCGGCGATGTTGAAAAGAAGCACAAGCTATAAGCCGACCGAATCCTTCACCCAACTAAGATATCCGTCCGAAACGTAGCTCGCCGGTATCGCGACGATCTCCGGCTCGTCGTAGCTGTGGTTAGCGTCGATGTAGCTTTCAAGCTCACCGTAGCGCTCGGCGACCGTCTTGATCAGCAGCAAATATTCGCCGTCCTCTTTCACTTCGTCTTTCCAGCGATAAACCGACGTCATCCGCGGCAATACCTGGACGCAGGCGGCGATCCGGTTCTCGACAATGCCTTTGGCGAGTTGCATTCCTTCTGCCTCATTCGGAACTGTTGTCATTACAACGATCATAGGCTCGATTATATCTGAATCCCTTCCACGAAAAAGGGCCGCTCGGAGATCCCGAACGGCCCGTACTTCCCTATCGACGTAGAACTATTCTTCGCCTTCTTCCGCAGCCAAAAGCGTTGCGGATGTGACGCAGTCGCCGTCGTCGCAGCGGATCAGCATCACGCCCTGAGCCGACCGGCCCGTTTCGCGGATCTTATCAACTCCGAGCCGGATCAGCTTTGCCTGCTGCGTGATTATCATTATCTCGGAATCATCCTCGACCGGAAACGCCGAAATGACCTTGCCGGTCTTCTCGGTCGTCTTCATATTGATGACGCCGATGCCGCCACGCTTCGTCAGCCGATAGTTTGCGACCTGCGTTTGCTTTCCGAATCCGTTCTCCGAAACCGAAAGGATCTTCTGATCACCTTCGGGAGAGACGGCACAAACCGAAACGACATAATCGCCATCGCGAAGGTTAACACCGCGAACGCCGCGGGCCACGCGACCCATCGGCCGGACGTCCGTTTCATTAAAACGAACCGCCATTCCGTTGTGCGTCGCGATGAAGATCTGCTGTTTTCCATCCGTCCGGATGACATTGAGCAGTTCATCGCCTTCGTCAATATTGATGGCATTTATTCCCGTGACCCTGATGTTCTGATAATCCGAAAGCAATGTCTTCTTGATCACACCGTTTCGCGTCACCATCGTCAGGTAAACTTCCTCTGTAAAATCGCGAACCGGCATCACCGCGACAAGCTTTCGCTCCATCGAGATCTGAACGAGGTTGACGACCGCCTTTCCGCGAGCCGCTGCTGCAGCCTCGGGGATCTCGTGGACCTTGATCTTATAGACCTGGCCGTCCTCGGTGAAGATCATCAGGTAGTCGTGGGTCGATGCCGTGAAAATATGCTCAACGAAATCTTCGTTCTTCGCCGTCGCACCGAGCCTTCCCTTTCCACCGCGGCCCTGCCGTGTGTAGGTCGAGACCGCCGTACGCTTGATGTACCCGGCCTTTGTCACGGTAATCGCGACCTCTTCATCTGGGATCAGATCCTCGATCTTGAACTCAACGCCGGCATCGACGATCTGCGTCCGCCTAGCGTCACCGAACAGCCTCCTGACCTCGAGCAGTTCATCGATGATCACCTGCTTGAGCACGCTATCGTTCTCAAGGATATTCTCGAGTTCTGCGATCAGCTTAATGATCGACTCGTATTCGTCAAGGATCTTCTGCCGCTCAAGGGCCGAAAGCCTGCGAAGCTGCAGGTCAAGGATCGCCTGTGCCTGAATATCGGTAAACGCAAGACTGTTGATGATCTTCCGAAGCTCTTTCTTGAACTCCTCCTCGCCTTTGCCGCCCGCGATACCTCGCCATTTCTTGACCTCTTCAAGCGTCTCAAAATTGGCAGTCATCCACTTCTTGGCCTCATCGACCGACCGCGAATTGCGGATCAGCGGAATGATGTAGTCAAGAGCGTCGATCGCCTTATTAAGGCCTTCCAAAATATGCGCCCGGGCCTGGGCCTTGCGAAGTTCGAACTGCGTCCGTCGCGTTACCACCTCTCGGCGGAAGGCAACGAAGCACTCGAGCATCTCCTTGAGCGTAAGCACTTTCGGCTGCCCGTCGACGATCGCAATACTAATGATGCCAAACGAGGACTGGAGCGGTGTCAGCTTATAAAGCTTGTTTAGGATCACCTGCGGGATCGCATCGCGCTTCAACTCGATAACGATCCGCATGCCTTCGCGGTTCGATTCGTCCCGGACCTCAGAGGCTCCCTCGAGCCTTTTCTCGTTCATCAGCTCAGCGATCTTTTCGATAAGCCTCGCTTTGTTGACCTGATACGGTATCTCCGTAATGACGATCGCGTCGCGTTCACCGCGGCCGATCTGATCGATCGCCGCCTTGGCACGCATCTGAATAACGCCGCGGCCCTCGCGATAAGCTTTGTGTATCTCCTCGCGGCCATAGATAAATCCGGCGGTCGGAAAGTCGGGGCCGGGAACGATCTTGATAAGCTCGTCAACCGTCACTGTCGGGTTCTTGATGACCGTAATCGTTGCATCGAGAATCTCGGTGAGGTTGTGCGGCGGTATCTTCGTGGCCATACCGACCGCAATTCCCTCCGATCCATTCACCAGCAAAAGCGGTATCTTTGTCGGCAGAACTGACGGCTCGGAAAGCGTATCGTCGTAATTCGGGTGAAAATCGACCGTCTCCTTTTCGATATCCGCGAGCACATCGTCGCTCAGCTTTTGGAGCCTGACCTCGGTGTAACGCATCGCCGCCGGATTGTCGCCGTCGATCGAGCCAAAATTGCCCTGGCCATCGACGAGCGGATAGCGCATCGAGAAGTCCTGGGCCATCCGGACGATCGAGTCGTAGATCGCCGAGTCGCCGTGCGGGTGATATTTACCCATCACGTCACCAACGGCACGTGCGGATTTCCTGTATTGCTTGCTGGACGTGTTCCCTGCCTCGTACATTCCGTAAAGAATGCGGCGGTGAACCGGCTTAAGGCCATCGCGGACGTCCGGGAGCGCCCGTCCGATGATGACGGACATTGCATAATCGAGATACGACCGGCGCATCTCATCGTCAATATTTATTTGTTCTCGTTCGAGTAATGAGTCCATTTGATAGGGTTCAGGCGATTATTTTGCTAAACATTACAAAACAATGTAAAAAGTGCTGGATTTTTTCACTGCTTGATGCTATCTTTGATTTTACAGGCGGGGAGCCTGAATCGCAATCCACGCCCCGTCCCATCTCCGGCCCGTCCCGACCTGCGAACACTCCTTGGTTCACGTCCTTCTTTCCCGGAGACCACTGCCTGAAAAACCGTAAAGATGTCAGAAGTTGAAGTTGAAAAGGACCAACGTAGGATCCAGCGCTATTCGCTCGCCCTTCCGGCCCGTGTCGAGGTGAAGGTCGATGAGAAATTTACCTGGAACGAGGTCACGCGTATCGAGGATGTTTCGGCGTTCGGTGCGGGGTTTACGCTTACCCGGCCGGTAAAACGAGGCCGTTTGCTTTCGATGAGCGCACCCTTGCCCCGGCAGCTCCGGTGTTTTGATTTTCTTGAGCCTCAATACAGGGTTTGGGCGCTTGTTCGTCGGTGCATTCCGCTCGGGCACAACCCTGTTGCACAAAAATACGGTGTAGGCGTCGCGTTCATCGGGAAAACACCGCCCTCTAGTTATCTCGAAAACCCTTCAAAACTTTATGAGATAAGCTCACGCGAAGATGGAGGCCTTTGGATGCTTACCGACGCAGCTTCAAATCCAGATGAGAACGATCTGCCCTCGTACTTGCGAAGGCACACACGCTTCTCTATACCTGAGTCGCTTCTCCTCGAAGTCCTTGACGAGAACGGCGATGTCGTGGCCAGCGAAGTGACCGTAACCGAGAATGTCAGCCTTGGTGGAGCCGCAGTTTTTACGTCTTTCAAGGCTGAGACAGGTTCATTCCTGCGGGTAACGAGCGACCGACATAATATCACCATCATCGCTATCGTCCGCGGCCGCCGTTTAGGCCCGGATGGCGTGGTAAGGCTCCATATCGAATTTGTCGACAGAATGTTTCCGCTAGAAGGCATTGAGGTCGAAGCCGCCTTCTAAATTCAGCATTGCCGCTATTAAATGTATCCCCTTATGTCCGGAGGTAAAATGTCCGCAACCCAAACTGAACCCATCGTAGAGATCATTTCTGAAGATATCATCGACGATTCTCAGCCCGCCGTCCTTAACGCCGTTGTTAAGAGCAAATCGAAAGACAGCGAGAGTTGGAAAGAGGTCGCCGATGTTGTTAGTTATTCGCCGACCGGTGCCGGGTTCTATATGGCAAGGCAAGTTAGTCCCGGCCAGTTGATCTCACTAATGCTACCGCTTCCCGCGGAGATGCGTTGTTATGACCATGACAAAGAGTTTTATAGGGTCTGGGGCGTCGTTCAGTTCTGCCAAAAGTTAAACGGAGAAGATAACGAGTCTTACCACATCGGGGTCGCCTTCACCGGAAAGAATGCTCCGCCGTCCTACAATGAAGATCCGGAGCGTCATTTCCGAATTTGCGGAATGAATACCGACGGACTTTGGAGGATAGAGCCGGCAAAGGCCGCGTTCAAGATCCGTCGTGACGTCCGCTTTTGGCAGTCGATCGAATGCTATGTTGCCCTCGTTGATAAAGAAAAGAAGTCGCTGAGCGGAGCCAAGTCGGTCACCGAAAACGTCAGCAAGAGCGGTGCGGCCGTCTTTTCAACACTCGATGTAAACGTCGGCGACCGCGTCAAACTAATTTGCGAACCGCACGACTACTCAGGACTCGCAATAGTCTGTAACCGCCAAAACGCAAAGGACGGCCGCATGCGGCTTCACCTGAACTTTGTTGACGCAAAGTTTCCGGTCGAGAACCTGAAACTCGTCGAAGCGAAGAACTAGAAAAAAGAAGACTTGGGAGGCTACGGCTGACGCTGCAAATTCGCATTTGCGGCCAATCGCCGGGCCTCTCTTATTTTTTGGATCTCTTCTCGCGTCAACGGACGGAAGTTGGCGTCCGGAGTTTGGGGCGGTATCGGAGGCCGCCGTGGCCGAAGCCTTGGGTCATTCGGTCTCATTCGGCGAAACTCGAACGAATTGGCATCCAGCAAACGGTTGCCTATATAGACCTTGTCGCCTTCGATCACGATCCGTTCACTTTCGAGATTCTCGAGACTTTCGAGCGTAACATTTCCCTTGGGCTGTTACTGAGCGCCTGGAACGTTGCCCTCGGCGTCCGCTCGGGCTGCGTGCTCATCCTCGGCTGTGTTAGCTTGCCGCCGGTCCGATTCACCGCTGCCTTCGACCTGATTCGAACCCACGGCATTTGCGATATTTGCTGTCAGCGGCAAAGCTGTCTGCCCGGGTTCAGATACAGGGACCTCCGGCACGGAAAACTCTGAATACGAAACCACCCCCGCAACGATAACGCCTGCCAACAAGAGAGCCCCCAAGCCGCCCGCTGCGTAAACGAACCGACGCTTCCCGGTCGGAGCTTCTGTGCCGGCCCCGATCGTCTCCGGGATCGATCGGAGTTGGGTAAGCTGGCTGACGTTTTCGGGCATGACTGCCGTCAGAGCCTCCGTGCTCGCGGCAACATTCGCCGTGTTTTCCGGCAAGAGCCTCGTCGTTTCAGCGTGGATCGCCCGGCTATTTCGGCCTGTTCTGGCTGCCTGGCCGCGTCGAACTCTGCAAAATTCTGATGCGTCGCGAGCATCTCGCGCATCTGGCGGGCACTCTGCGGCCTGAGGTCGGCGTTCAGGTCCATCGTCATCGATAGAACCGCAGAAAGCCCCGGCGGGACATTTGGGTTTAGCTGGCTCGCAGGCTCGAGCGGGTCCGGCCTTTCCGATAGCACCGACATCGCCCGGGTGAGCGCGTCCTCGGGCGGCACCTCGGTCAGGAGGTGATAAAGCGTCGCGGCGAGCGAGTAGAGATCGCTTCTCGGGTCCGTTCCGGTTCCCTGGATCTGCTCGAGCGAAGCGTAGTTGCGTGAATACCCGAAAATGCTCTTGGTGGTGGACTTCCGCCCATCTCGCTCGGATTGCCCTTTGCGAGCCCAAAATCTAGCAAGATGATCTGGCCTTTTGGCGTTACCTTTAGGTTCTGCGGCTTGATGTCGCGGTGGATGACCGGGCTTTCCTGATTATGCAGAAACTCAAGTGCATCGAGCAATTGCTCTGCCCATTTGATCACTTGATCGACCTCGAACGGCTTTCCCTGATCTTCGAGTATGCAGCACAGGTCCTCGCCGGGAATGAATTCCATCACGATGAACTGGCCTTCATCCTCGACAAAATGATCGCTAACGCGAGGAAGTGCAGGATGCTTGAGGCTGTTCAGCAGGCGTGCTTCGCGCTCGATCGCTCGGCGATAGTTGTCGTCCATGCAGAGCGTTTGCTTGATCGCCACCGTACTTCCAAAGCGTTCATCGACGGCAACAAAAACCGCGCCCATTCCGCCCTGGCCGATCTGCTTTTCGACCCGGTAGCGTCCCTGCAAGATCTTTCCTTTCTCGATCATCAGCTATCCCAAAACGAACCGAACGGCAGTTTACTACGCACCCGTCTTTTTTTCTATACGCGAAAGAGGCGTCATTGTTCTGCCTAAGCCCTCACCGCTAATGCGAAAACCAATCCGCGGTCATATCGCACCATAGGGCGAGCCCCTGCCAACGGCCGTACCTTCTGTAATGTTGCGCGATCTTCTTGTCGGTCGGCGGTCGGTTCCGATTATGCTTTTCCGCGAAGCGGCGCGGAGCCACGAATCAAGTGCCAGCCCGTCGTATCTTCCCAACAGTTTCAAGAGATGCTCGGCTGCGTATGTCCCGATGCCCTTAACTTTCAAAAGCTCCTTTTTCATTTCCGGAGTCGGCAGATCGGACAAAAGCCACGATTCAGGGTCGATCTTTCCCGAAGCAACGCCCTCGGCGATCTCGGCAAGATAATCAGATCGGTAACCGGCCCGGATCTCAGTGCGAGAAAGTCCGGGCTCTTTGCCGCCATCGCCTCAGCCGTCGGAAACGCCCGAAACCGCTCTGCAAGACATCCCAAGACTTTCAGTGAGATTGAAACCATCTTACGGGTCAGCGACCACGAACAATTCGTCGTGCAAAGCGTTTTTATCAGGTCTTCGAACACGGTCGCCGACCGAAGCACCCGCCCGGCCCCAAGATCCGCGGTCCAGGCAAGGCCTGGGATCGCTCGACGCGAATTCATAAAACTCGTCAAACGCCTCATCTAAGCGCAGCATCCGGCCGACGGTGGTGATCACCGCCTCCTCGGCAGATTACCCGGTGCGATCACTTTCAGCCGCTCTTTTGACGGCGATATCGTCAATGTAGCCGCCTTTTTCCCATCGATCGCGAAGGTATAGCGGAGTTTTCGAGCCTCACCGTCAAAAGAGAACGGCGGCAGGTCGTACCAACCATGCCCGCAAACGGCACGCTCAAAGTGCAGGCCCGCCGGGGTTTTCAGATAAAAGGTTCTTTTTCACGCATTGAATCGTATCTCGCTGAAAAAAAACAAACCGCAAATCTTCGTCCAAATTGCCGCTTTAGGCGTCTAACATTCGTCTGACAGGCGAACCACGAAGAAAATTTTGCGGAGACCGTAAATATTCGTTGTTTCTTTCTAAGAGAGAGTGTAATATTTCGTTACCCCATCCATACACTACCGAACAGTTAGGTCAGCCCAGGGTTCTTTAGCAAATCAAGGATTTCTTTCGCAAGAAGGGAGGTCGAATTATGAAGTGTCGCGTGTCCGGGCCAAAGCGTCCCGTGTCCTTAACTGCAGCCTTGCTAATAGGGTTGTTTGCGTCGTTAAATCTTTTTGGTCAAATTGACCCAAACCCAAATTCTCCGGTTCCGGTGCTTTTAAGTCAGGAAGACTCGACCCGAGCCTTGGCTGAGTATGCCGAGGAACGCAGAGACAGCAAACGCCAGCCGTTTGCCGAGACAGCATTCCCGCTGAACGCCAAGGTAAACCTCTACGTCACCAACATCGATCTGATGGAAGGCGAGGGGGCTAATGCCTTTCGCGTTTATCTCGAAGACTCGCAGAAGCGGCAGTATCGCGTCCCGGTCGTCGATCTTCAGCCTTCTGAATATCAAAAGGGAGTGTATCGGGTAACGATCTATCTCCGCGATGAACTCGGATTTTGGGAGCAGCCCGCCGCCAATGGCGATGTGCTTGTCCGGCTGACGTGGCGTGGGCTTTCGAGCAACCGCGTTCGTTTGGGGCTCGGAAAGACCGGCGGTGAGATAAAGGACGATCCGGGCTCGCAGCCGATGCCGCTTTCGCGGGCGGCGTCGTTCATGACCGGTGCTGAGCCGCCGACCTCTGAGTACGTCGGCTATCGCTGGTCCGGCGACCGGATGCGTTTTCTCCAGCAGGCGACCTTCGGTGCTGACCGTTCGCTCGATGACCGCATTCGCCGAATCGGCCTGCGGACGTACCTTGCCGAGCAATTCGAAGCACCGTATCCGTCGCTCGTGAATCCCTATCCGAACATTCCGCTCAAACACATCGACAGCAACAATGCGACCCTCGGTTGCGGTATGTTTGCTGATGGAACCGCTGAACGCCGGATCTGTAACCGCGACCACTATACGCAGTATCCGCTTCAGAATTGGTTCTTTAAGGAAGCTCTCTATGGCGAGCCTCAGCTTCGCCATCGCGTTTCATGGGCTCTCGGCCAGATCTGGGTGGTCTCGGGCGTCGATACACAGCAATCAAGCTGGATGATCGCCTACCATAAGATCCTGAGCCAGCACGCCTTCGGTAATTATCGCGACCTTATGCGCGATATGACGCTCAACCCGGCCATGGGCAACTACCTCGACATGGTCCGCAGCACGAAGAACAACCCGAACGAGAATTACCCGCGTGAGATCCTGCAGCTTTTCTCGGTCGGCCTCTTTATGCTCAATCAGGACGGGACGCTGATGCTTGATGGCAATAATCAGCCGATCCCGACCTATGACCAATCGACCGTCGATAACTTCACCAAGGTGATGACGGGCTGGACGTTCTGCAACGTCGGCTGCCCGAATTCGGCTCCGAGCATCGTCAACTACAAGGATCCGATGATCCTTAACCAAAATAACCACGACATGACGGCAAAGACGCTGCTTGCCTATCCGAATGCCGTTAACCAGAATATTCCCGCCGGGCTCAACGGCAACACCGAGCTCGAACTGGCACTCGACAACATCTTCTATCACCCGAACGTTGGCCCGTTCGTCAGCAAACTCCTGATCCAGCACCTGGTCACGAGCGACCCGACACCGGCTTACGTCGGACGCGTTGCCGCCGTTTTCAACAACAATGGATTCGGCGTCCGAGGCGACCTGAAGGCTGTCGTCAAGGCGATCCTTCTTGACCCCGAAGCACGCGGCGACGTCAAGACCGACCCGAATTTCGGCAAGCTCCGTGAGCCGGTTCAGCTTGTCACAAACGTGCTCAAAGCATTTGACGTCAAGTCCGCCAACCTGACCCAGCAGTCGGATGGCGTTGTGAACGGCCTGACAAGCCCGCTCGGGCAGAGCGTCTTTTATTCGCCGACGGTGTTCAACTACTTCCCGCCGGACTACACCATTCCCGGCACGGCTCTGAACGGACCCGAGTTTGGGATAATGACCACCGGCACAGCGATCGGAAGGCTCAATGTCTTCAATACGATGGTCTATAACCGCATCAATGGCGGCACCGAGAACTTCCCGCAGGGGACTTCGCTCGACCTCACCGAAATGGAAGCGCTCGCCGCTGATCCGACCGGCAACCTGCTGCTTGATGAGCTGAACAAGCGTCTGCTCCATTACACGATGTCGCCGCAGATGCGGGCAACGATACTTCCGGCCGTGACCGCCGTCTTCGGCGGCAACTCCCCGTGCCCGAGCACAAGCAGCAATCTATTTGGTCGCGACCTCGTCGCAATTCCAGGTACAGAGGTGAGAAAGATGAATGAATCAAGACGCGAATTTCTGAAAAAATCTACTTGTGCCTTGAGCATGACGGCACTCGCGACGCAAATGCACCATATGGGCATGATGAGCGTGCTTGCCCAAAAGATGGAAGAGAAGGAGCAGCCCGCACAGGGCGGCGAGAGCTACAAGGCGATCGTCCTCCTCTATATGGCCGGCGGCAATGATGGCAACAATATGGTCATCCCGGCGCATAACGACGCTTCGGTCAGCAACTATGCCGCTTACGCCGCGACCCGCCAGACGCAGGGCCTTGCCATTCCGCAGGGCGACCTGCTTCCGATAAGTGTTCCGCGGATCGGCGGGCTGACCTACGGGCTTCACCCCGCTCTCGGCCCGATTACCGGCGGCATAAACAACGGCATCCACGAGCTCTGGGCACAGCAGAAGCTGGCGATGGTGACCAACGTCGGGACGCTCGTCGCCCCGATGACCAAGGCACAGTATCAGAACAACTCTGTGCCGAAGCCCTATCAGCTCTTTTCGCACTCCGACCAGGTGGCACAGAGCCAGACGAGCGTTTCAAGCACTCAGGCCTTTACCGGCTGGGGCGGCCGGATCGCCGACCGGATGAACCAGCCGAACAACCCGAACGGCCTCATCCCGATGATCACCTCGATCGCCGGTGCACAGCTCTTCACCGCAGGGCAAACGACGCTGCCGATGGCCATCGCCGACGCCAACACCTCGCTTGCCAATGTGCTCAACCCCGCAGGCTTTAACACGACCTCGGCCTCGGTCGCCCGTCGCAATGCGATGAACCAGCTTCGCACCATCGACCTTGATAACAACTACCTCGCCGCAGCGAGCCACGTTACCGATCTTGCGATGGAGGCGAACAACGCTCTGCAGACCTTTCAGGAAGTGACCGTTGCATTTCCGAACACGAGCATCGGCCGCCAGCTTCGCCAGATCGCCCGGCTGATCAAGAAGCGAACCGACCTTAACGTCAATCGGCAGGTCTTCTACTGCCAGATCGGCAGCTTCGATACGCACAACAATCAGCTTAACAACCAAACCAATCTGCTCTCACAGGTAAGCCAGGCGGCACGGTCGTTCTATGACGAAATGGTCGTCCAGGGCGTCTCAAACGACGTCACGCTCTTTACGCTCTCTGACTTTAACCGGACGATGAACCCGGCTGGCTCGGGTGCGACCGTCGGCAGCGACCACGCCTGGGGCAACCACATGATGGCGATCGGCGGATCGGTCGCGGGCGGTGACTTCTACGGAATGAACACGACCAACGGAACGCCGTTCCCAACGCTCGTCATCGGAACCGCCGGCCCGGACGACACGACCAGCGGAACCGGTGCCCGCGGCCGCTGGATTCCGACCACCTCGGTCGAGCAATACTGCGCGACCCTAGCCCGCTGGTTCGGCCTGCCGGAAAACGAACTTGGCTCCGTCTTCCCGAACATCGGCACTTTCCCGCAAACCGACCTCGGCTTTATGATCTAGCCCTGCTCTATCATCAAGCCGCCCGCGGCAAACCGCCGCCGTAAACAGTAAAAGGTGTGAGCGCTAACCCCGGCCACGCCTTTTTTTTATTCACTTTTCCTAGCCACGTGACGCGGGCTCTGTAAAGCTCAGAACTATGCGATTCAAGACTCTGAACACTCCGATTGAAAACGAGATGAAAGAAAGAACTCGAAGGGCACTTAGCGGTTTCCTGTTTTCTAATGGGGCATTTATTCTGCTTCTTCTTTTTGTCTCGTTCACACCCGTAGCTGGTCAAGATTACAGCCCAGAATATCAAGAGTCCTAAAACGTTATCACGGGTCTTTGGCAATGTCTATGTTCTTGTTTTGAGTGGCGCCGGTGATAGACCGATCCTTTTGGCAACTAATATCGGGAAGATCAATGTGCGTCACGCGAAGACGAGCTTGTGAATCTGTTTCCCGAGCAAACCCCAACGGACCCCTTTGGGGTCGCATTGGTCAATGTGGAGTCTTTATGAACGCACGAAAATACAAGCCTTGGCCCGATCTACTAGCCGCGATCTTTTCGGTCTCAAGCATCCTGTTTCTCTTGGTCTTTGGACGATTCGATGGAGTCGTTGACTATTCCATGATTTTTCGGGATTGGATCGTCGGCGTCTCAGTGTTTTTTGGATTGATCTTGATTTCTTCGCAGTCCAAGATGGCCACTCGCCCGTTATTGTCAGCCGCTTTCATCGCTTTCTTAGGCTCTTTCATCTGGGTGAGCTACAGAGGCCTCCAAAATTACACTACAGATGGTCACGTGGACTCGACGGACCTCTCGATCTTTCTCGAACGGCATTTGCTGATATTCCTTTGGGTATCTTCAATCCTCGTGCCCATTTTCGGCATTCTCGTTTTCTGTCTGATAGGCCTCTTTCGTTATATATCAAACAAATTGGTCCGGTCGAATGAAATGGAAGGATTAGATTAGCCATGAAAGTAAAATCCGTTTCAGTAATAGCATTCTTTTCTCGGGTTCTATCCTCGCCGCACGACCCACCCCAAGGATGAGGTGCCGGTCCGGGAATTAAGGTCTTCTTTTTTTGGTGGGTTACGTTTATAATTCGGGAAGAATGCTGCCGAGGGTAAAACATTATCCGATCTCCGTTGAGCTTTATCACATAATGGCGGAACGCGGTACGTTCGCCCGATGCCCGGGTCGAGTTGATCGACGGAGAGATCATTGAGATGTCACCAATTGGAAGCCGCCACGTTAGGTGCGTAATTTTTGTCGGAGTTCTTGCGAAACTCGACGTTTTTCCGATCGTTTCATAGTGAGCGTTCAGAACCCGATCGTCGTTCAGATGACAGCGAGCCGCAACCGGACATTGCGTGCTGGCACGCCGCGCAGACCTTTACATCGATGGCCTGCCGACCGGCAAAGATGTGGCCCTGGTCATTGAGGTGAGCGATTCAACCATTGCCTTTGACCGTTCGCGAAAGCTGCCGAAGTATGCCGAAGCGGGCATTCCGGAAACGTGGCTCATCGACCTTGAATCGGAGCACGTCGAGGTACATTTCTCACCGAAAGAAACGGCTTACGGCATCGTCAAGATCTTTCTCCGCGGCGAAACTGCCGTCTCCGAAACCCTGCCCGCCCTCAACCTCCCGGTCAGCGATATTCTCGGCTAACCGCCAACGGCCCATTTGTCCCAGGCGGCCTTTGCGATTCGGGCGATGACCGCGTCGCGGGTCTTTTCGTCCGCCCGCGAATCGCCGACCAGCACGGCGATCAGAATGCGTCGGCCCGACGGCGTTGTGATGATGCCTACGTCGTTTGCCGTCGGCGTAAGTCCGTTGAATGTGCCGGAGCTTCCCGTCTTGTGGGCGACGACGGTCCCGGGCGGAAGCATTCCCTTTAGCCGGTTCGCCCCGGTCCAGGTCTCGGTCATAAATCGCAGCAGAAGTTCGGCATTCGGTTTGGTTAGGGCACGGCCGTCTGCTGTATCCGCCGTAGAAGATTCAAGCAGCTTTTCAAGCAATGCAGCGGCACCTTTCGGCGTGGTCCAGTTCGCGGTCTGCCGCCCGATGTTGTTCGAAAACTCCTTGTGCGTGTAGGTGACCTTCATTGCCTCCACGCCAACCGACTCGAGATATGCGTTCACGCCGTCGGCTCCGCCAGCAACTCGCTGAACGACGTCAGCCGCTGTCCCGTCGCTTTCGGAAACTGCGAACGCGATTAGATCCCTGAGTTCGTGTCTCGAGGAAAGTAAGTATCCGTCGGAGTGCTCGGCCTTATCGCGAATCGGCGAGTGCATCCCGCGTCGGACAAACTCATCCTTATCAATTGTGATTGTCTGATCCAACGAAAGCCTACCTTCTTCGACCTGCTTCAAAACCGCCATCGAGATCGGCACTTTGACGACGCTCTGCATGGCGAACCGCTCGTCCGCGTTGAGCTCCGCCGATTCGCCGGTCTCGACGACGCGGGCATAAACGCCGACTCGCCCCTGCGAGTCCTTCGCGATCTCGGCAAACGCACGCTCAAGCTCGGCATCGCGGCTGACGGCGGGAGTTGGCGTCGGTGTAGCTTCGGCCGGGGGAGTCGCCGTGTTCGCCGCACGCTCCGCAGAGCACGAAACGAACAGCAAAAGACCGATGGCGATCAGGGTAAAACTAAGTCTTTTCATTGTCTAAACGAGGGTGCCTAAAATATTGGCGTCAAAGGAGTAAAGCTCGTGATGCGTGGCAACTATCATCTCGCCCCTTGCCGTAAAACAAAGCCCGACCGGGGCATGGGCCGAGGCGATCCATTCGACCTCTTTTGCCGGCGAAACACGGAAAATTCCCTGCCGTCCCTGGTAGTTTGCGGCCAGATAAATATTGCCGTCGCGGTCAAACGCAAGCCCCTGCGGCCGGCCAAAGGCACGGAGAAATGTCTCGACCGTGCCGTCCCTATCGATGGCATAAATGGCGTCGCGGCTCGCAAGCCCCGGCGACGTTACATAAAGCCGATCGTCCGGGCCAAACGCCAGATGAAACGCCGCCACCGACGGCTCGACCTGTGCAAAATGCTCCGGTATTCCACCGACCTCGCACCGAAAGATCGTGCCCGAGCGGTCGCCGACGTAAAGAATTCCTTCCTTATCAAATGCGATCCCGGTCGCGATTCCCAGCCCGGTCGTGAGCCGCGTTGCCTCCAGGTCGCTGTCGATAACGTAAAGCGCGCCGAGTGCTCGGTTCGTTACGTCGAGTTTGCCGTCCGGCCCAAAGGCGAGCCCGCTCGGGTTCATCACCTGAACCGGCAGCTCGTCCAGATAGCCGTCCGGCTCAACGCGATAGAGCGTATTCACGAGCTGCATCCCGCGGCTGCCCGAACGCATAGCGTAAATGGCTCCGGTCGTTGGATCGACTGCCGGAGAGCCGACGTTGTGAAGCCCTTCGGTGAGATGGTTCGCAAAGCCATGCCGAAAAGGCGGTGTGATATCGACGCCAGATTCCACGATGCATTCCGGCTCGCCCGAAAAGACTCCGGTAGCCGGACGATGATCCGCTTCGGCCCTGCCGCCTTTACAACCCTCTTCCCGCCGACCGTCACCCGCAGGCTGCGCGGCTCGATCGAAAGGCCGGCCGTGAAAATGTGGACGTATCCATCGCCGGCGGCAAAATTTGGTTCTATTTTCTCGATTCGCGGGCCAAAGGTCATAGTTTCAAGCCAATTCTACGACGATGGCGGCAAACTGTCGAACAGTCGCGGGAATACACGGGCAAATACGGCAAAAAGCATTGACCTCGGTTGCCCAAACAGTTTAAACTGTGTTTAGCCGTCGTAATTTGGAACGAAACGGTTCACTCCTGTCCACAATCCTGGCCACAAACCGCCGGATCACACTTTAGTTCTTGGGGAAAACGCGGCCGGATACGGCTGATCTTGCAGGGATCCTGCCATTTTCCGCTGAAATATGCTCAACAGAATTGACGATCTCCTTCGGATGGCGATGAGCTTCGGTGCTTCCGACCTGCATTTGCGGGCCGGTGCAGTGCCGGTCATTCGCGTCAATGGCGAACTCAGATTACTTGGCGGGTCGAACAAGCTTACGCAGGAAGAGACGCTCGAAATGGCGTTCTCAATGATGTCAAACCGCCAAAAGCAGCACTTCAAGGACGTTTTTGAGGTAGATATCGGCTACGGCGTAAAGGGTCTCGGACGATTTCGCGTCAACATTTTCCAGCAGCGAAACTCTATCGGAATCGTCGCCCGCGTTATTTCCGACAAGATCGCGAACTTTTCCGAGCTCGGCCTGCCGCCGATCCTGAACAAGGTCTCGGAAGAAATGCGCGGCCTGATTCTCGTTACCGGCACGACCGGTTCGGGTAAATCGACAACCCTCGCTGCGATCGTCGATCATATCAATGAGGTCCGAAATTGCCACATCGTGACGATCGAAGACCCGATCGAATTCCTCCACAAGGACAAGAAATCCTACATCACGCAACGCGAGGTCGATGTCGATACGCGGAGCTTTGCCGAAGCCCTTCGCGGCAGCCTTCGGCAAGACCCGGACGTAATCCTCGTCGGCGAAATGCGTGACCTTGAGACCATCGAGACCGCTCTCGTAGCCGCAGAAACAGGCCATCTTGTGCTCTCGACGCTCCATACGCTCGATGCACAAGAGACGCTGACGCGAATAATCTCGGCATTTCCGCCGTTTCAGCAAAAATCGATCCGCATCCAGCTCGCCGGGCTTCTGAAGTCGGTAATTTCGCAGCGTTTGATGAAGACAACCGAGGGCAACGCCCGAATTCCGGCGGTCGAGGTGCTTATATCGACACCGCTTATTCGCGACTACATCCTGCATGAGGAAAAGACCGTCTCGATCCGGGATGCGATAGCCGCTGGCACGTCGCAATACGGTATGCAGACCTTCGACCAATCGCTTTTTTACCTTTATTCTTCGGGGCTTATCACGCTCGAAGAAGCACTTCGTGGCTCGACCAATCCGGACGAGTTTCGGCTCAGGCTCGCCGGCATCCAGAATACGACCGCCATGGCGAAGGAATCGATGGAGAAAGCAAGCGGCGTCGGGACCATTCAAGACCTTATTATCCGGTAACGCCTTAGCCCGATACTAAACGAGATGGCCGGACCGACCGGCCATTTCGTGCTTTTAGGGCAGCGACAAGTCGCTAGAACAGAGCCGGAAGTGCCGATTTTTTAACACTTTTCGGGTTCTAAACCTTGACACTTAGGACTACCCGCGTGTAAATTTTAGTTTTACCTGAACACGCCTGCACTCCGCATGTTCGAAGCCTTGATAGAACAAAAAATGGGCAGGTTTGGAACAGAGCCTTCGCTCTTGCGGTAACTCATACGATCAAGGTTCGTTATCCGCCCTGCCCTAGCCGCTGGCAAAGTCGGATTCAGGTAAAGAATTGCGGCAATCAATATTTACAGGAACGTTTAAACACACTTAATGGCAACTGAGGTTAACAAAGCAGCGGAAGAGACCGAGAACGGCACCGCCGCGGCAAAAGAAGTAGCAGAAACGGCAAAAGCTGAAGCGGCAATGGAGACCGCTGATGAGGCGTTGGGCTCGAATGACATCGACTTTGGCGCGATTCTCGAGCAGTTTGAGCAGGACCAGGTGACGTACCACTCCGGCGACATCGTCGAAGGAAAGGTCGTCGGTGTCTCCGACCATGGCGTGCTCGTCGATTTCGGCTACAAAAGCGAAGGGATCATCCCGGGTGATGAATTTCCCGATGGCCCTGACTCCGTAAAGGTCGGCGACGTTGTCGAAGTGATGATCAGGAACATCTCGACCGGAGATGCTCCGCCGCTACTTTCCCGCGACGATGCGGCTAACCGAAAGGTTTGGGCCGATATCGAGGAAGCTTACAAGAACGAGCAGCCGATAGTCGGCAAGATCGTCAGCAAGACCAAGGGCGGCTTAAATGTTGACCTCGGTGGTGTTGAGGCATTTCTCCCGGGTTCGCAGATCGATTCGCGTCCGGTCGGCAATCTCGATGCTTACATTGGCCAGGACATCGAAGCACAGATAATCAAGTTCAGCCGCAAGCGGAACAACATCGTTCTCTCGCGAAAGGTCATTACCGATCAAGTAATCAATGAACAGAAGGCCGAGACGCTCGGTGTGATCGAGGTCGGCCACGTCATTGAAGGCACGGTCAAGAACCTTACCGAATATGGTGCGTTTGTCGATATCGGCGGCATCGATGGGCTTCTCCACGTAACAGATATGTCGTGGGGAAGGATCCAGAACCCCGGCGAGATGTTCAAGCCCGGCGACAATATTCAGGTAAAGGTCATCAAACTCGACCGCGAAAAGGAAAAGATCTCGCTCGGCTACAAACAGCTTCATCCTGACCCCTGGTCAACGGTCGTGGAGTTCTATCCGGTCAACACGAAGCTTACCGGCAAGGTCTCGTCGGTTGCCGATTACGGCATTTTTGTCGAACTGCAGCCGGGAGTCGAAGGACTCGTCCACGTTTCTGAGATCTCGTGGTCAAAGCGTCCGGGAAGCCCGAAAAAGCTGTTCCGCCGTGGTGATGAGGTCGAGGTGCAGGTTCTGGGTGTTGATACAGACGAACGCCGCATCAGCCTCGGCATGAAGCAGATGCAGGATAACCCTTGGGATTCCGTCGCTGCCCGCTTCCCGGTCGGCACAAAGATCCGCGGCAAGGTTCGCAATCTTACAGACTTCGGTGCATTTGTTGAGGTCGAGGACGGCATCGATGGGCTCGTTCATATCTCGGACATCACCTGGGGCCGCAAGCTCCAGCACCCGAAAGAACTTCTCAAGAAAGATCAGGAAGTTGATGCGATCGTAACCAATATCGACATCGCCGGACAGCGTCTCTCGCTTTCGATGAAGGACCTCACGCCAAGTTCATGGGAGTCGTTCATCGCAACCCACAAACCGGGTGATACTATCCGCGGAAAAGTTTCGCGGTTCACCAACTTTGGTATTTTCGTCGAACTCGGCGAAGGGCTTGAGGGGCTTTGCCACATCTCGGAGATTTCCGATGAGCGTGTCGAAAAGGCCGAGGACGTCGTTCAGATCGGCCAGGAAATGGACTTTAAGATCCTCCGCATCGAGAACGAAGAACAGAAGATCGGCCTATCGCATCGTTCGGTCGGCAAGGACGACGAACCGATCGTTGATACCCGCCAGTACACAAGCGTGGCGAAGGGCGGAATGGCTTCGCTTGGCGAACTGGCCAATCTGAAGTTCGGATCGGCCGCTCAGCAGCCGGCTGAGGAAAAGAAAGCCGATAAGAAAGCAGATAAAAAGGCCGAGCCTGCAGCAGAAGAAAAGGTTGAACAGCCCGCTCCTGAGCCTTCAGCAGAAGAAGCAGCTGAAGAGCCGGTGGCTGAAACAGCAGAAACGGTAGAAGCTCCGGCCGAAGAGGTTTCTGAAACGCAAACCGAAGAAGCGACCTCTGAAGTAAAGGCTGACGAGGCAGTTGCCGAAGCGACCGCCGCCGAAGAAACGGCCGAGGTTGCGGAAGCGGCCGCTGAAGAAACCGTAGAACCGGCCGCCGAAGCCGAAACTCCCATCGAAGCTGAATCATCCAATGAGGAAGCAGCAGAGGAAACGACTGCGTAGTTCCGGTCGCTTTCAAACAGTACGGGAGACTTTGCAATGACAAAAGCAGACCTGGTCGAGCGTGTCGCGGTTGAAGCGGAACTCACGAAAAAAGATGCGGAGCAGCTGGTAGAGATCGTACTTGACAGTATCATCCACTCGCTGAATGAGGGTGAAAAGATCGAGCTTCGTGGATTTGGGAGTTTTCGTATTCGCGAACGCAATTCGCGAAAGGGCCGGAACCCGAAGACCGGTGCGGCCGTCGATATCCCTGCAAAACGGGTCGCCTATTTCAAACCCGGTAAAGAACTCAAGGAACTGATCAACACCTGATCGCTTCGCTAAGAACAAAGTTAAATGGGCTGAGGGTAACTTACCTTCAGCCCATTTTCTTTATTCTCGATCTGCTCTACGGTTCAAGCTGATGAACCGTCTGCCTTATTTTCCGCGCGGTCTGGTTTATGCGAGCGGTCGATCGCTTCGTCCTCGATCTCGCCGCCCGGCGAGACGGGAATGTCATCAGGATCCATATATCTCACACCGCGTTCTTCGCTATCGAGGGCTTCCGGAGTTATCTTGTATTGCCCCGATTGCGGCGGCGTGTAGCCCGGATAATCGATTCGCGAATGATAGATCGCGACGAGCGAACGGATCATCGCTTCCCTGATCTGCGTCAGTTCACGGAGCGTTAGGTCACATTCGTCGAGTTGGTCGTCGCTGACGATGGCGTCGATGATCTTCGTTACGATAAAGCGAATATTCTCCGGTGTCGGCTCAGCCAACGAGCGGGCAGCCGCCTCGCAGCTATCGGCGATCATCATTATCGCCGCCTCGCGAAACTGCGGCTTCGGCCCCGGATAGCGGAAGTCATTTTCGCTTATCTCGTTCTCATCGCGGGCCTCGGCCTGCGCCTTCTTGAGGAAATAATGGAGGGTTCGTGTGCCGTGGTGCTGCGGAATAAAGTCGATGATCCGCTGCGGCAAGCCCATTTCCTTCGCGAGCTTAACACCGTAGGTTACGTGGCTGATGATGATCTTCGCGCTTTGCGCCGGTTTCAGCCGGTCGTGCGGGTTCTTGCCGAGCTGATTTTCGACGAAGTGTTCCGGCGCCGCTGATTTTCCGATGTCGTGATAAAGAGCTCCGATCCGCGAAAGAAGGGCGTTTCCGCCAACAACGCGGCACGCCTCTTCGGCGAGCTGGCCGACGGCGTGCGAGTGTTGATTGGTGCCCGGAGCCCGCAGAGCCAACTGGCCGAGTGCCGGAAGGTCGGCGTTCGAAAGCTCGAGCAGTTTGACGTCCGTCAGAATGCCGAAGACGTTCTCGAATACGGGTAGCAGAACCGCCGTGAAAGCAGCGGTCAACACGCCGCTCGCGAGCCCGCAGGCGATCGAGAGCACGATCGTGTTGAGAATCAGCGGCTGCTGGGTAAATGCGATAAGAGCAACCGCAACTCCGGCACTCGCCGCACCGACCAACGCACCGGCGAGCGTTACCGTTTGCCGGCTACGGTAACGTCCGATGCCATAGGTCGCGACCGATGATGCAATGATCGCATAGACCGTAAACTCAAATCCGCGGGGTGCCAGAAAGCCGGCAAGCACTGCCGAGAAAAGCCCGGTAAAGAGCGCCGTTCTCCGGTCGGCAAGCAGCGTCATAACAAGGCTGCCGAAAGCGAAAGGGATCGCAAATGCCCAGATGCTCGGGTCATTCATCGGCGGCCTGATGTTCTGTGTTGCCGTGAACTCGGCAAGCCGGAAGAATATCGCCATCAGGAGCACTTGGGTAAGTGTTAGCGAGCCAAAAAGTGCGAACGTCTTAAACTGCGAAAGGGCAAGCCGCGGCACGATCCCGCGGTGCTCGATGAACTTCCAGGCGATCCAATAAAGCGCCGAAATAAGCAGCAGCAAGCCGAAGAAGCGGTTCCAAACGCGAGTGTTCGCGTAGTAATTCTCGACCGCAGAGATCTGCGTAAGCACGGCTGGCGAGATCGTCTCGCCCTGCGTAACGACTCGGTCGCCGCGATTTAGCGAGACCGCAACCGGGGCGACGCCATCGGCCACGGCCTGCTTTGCGGCTTCGGTCGCGGAGCTATCGTAAACAACGCTCGGTTGCAGAAGCGGAGCGGTCGCCGCATAAAATGCTTCGCGCTCTTCTTCGGATAGGCTGCGGATCTCGCCGATACCCTCTTTCAGCTTGGCTCGCGCATCTGAAAGCGATGTCATCGTCGTCATTGGCCGAGTAGAGGAACGGGTATCCGTCGGCCGCTGGCGGTCAACGATAATTATCTCGCCCTGAAGAAACTGACGGTCCTGGTCGCCGAAAATATCGCCGCCCGAATTCTCACGCAATAACCGCGTTACCGCATCTATCTCATTTGAGCTGAAACGCCTTGCGGCAAAAATTCGCCCGAGTTCGGTTCCGCCCGGCCCACTCCAAGCAACGCTCGCCGGAGCGGCGTTAACATTGGCATTCGCTCGGTTGGCCGGAGGGGCCGCGGCTACTTTCGTTTGCAGGTCTTCCCAGGCGGAGCGGAAGCTCTGCACTGCCTCGTCGGCCCGCCGGGGTTCATAGACAAAGATCGGGCGTTCGGCATCGCGGGCAACCTGCTTGATCCGCTCGGTTTCGGCCTCATCGACAAAATAAATATCAGCGGGAGAAATGATCGTATCGCGGGAGACGTCGCCGGCCTTATAGCCGGATCCACCGATCGGGCGCGAAAAAGGATTCTCGATCAGCAAAGTTGTAGCGAACGCGAGTATGGCAAACCCGATCCAAAACCGCTGAGCGGACGAAAGTTTCTCAAAGCGCTGACGGATCTCGTCGCCCGCCTTCGTCAGGTAGCGGCCAACGGGAGATCGCAGGTCCTCCATCTTTTGCTTCATAGTTCCGCCCCTATTTTTAGACCGAATGCGTTGCCGCAAGTTCCGAGGAGCCGATCGCCATTCCGATCTTGGAGAGCATCTCCCCGAGCCCCTCACCGCGAATAGCTGAAATTGCCACGCAATCGCGGTTGCTGTCAAGCGTTACTTGCCGGCGAAGTTCCTCGAGCGTCTCCGGCGACGCGGCATCTGACTTGTTCAGCACAACGATCTCGCGAAGCTCACTGTAGCCCAATTCGCCGATGATCTTTTCAACCGAATCGATCTGCTGAAGGGCCCGCGGGTTTGCCGAATCGACCACATGAAGCAGCAGATCGCTTTCTTGTATTTCTTCGAGCGTAGCACGGAATGCGGCGACCAGGTCTTTCGGAAGATCGCGGATGAACCCGACCGTATCGTTAATGATCACTTCCCGCTCTTCGGGCAGCCGCAGCCGTCGCGAGGTCGGGTCGAGTGTCGCAAACATCTTTCGCTCGGCATAAACTTCGGAACGCGTCAGTATATTGAGCAGCGTCGACTTTCCTGCGTTCGTATAGCCGATCAGCGAGATGACCGGAAGATCGCGCTGAACGCGGGCCTTTCGCCGCTCCTGTCGCTGACGGGCGAGCCCTTCGACCTGCTTCTCTAACTGGGAGATCCGGTCGCGGACACGCCGGCGATCGGTCTCGAGCTTTGTTTCACCCGGGCCGCGGCCGCCAATGCCGCCGGCGAGCCGCGAGAATGCCGAGTCCTGCCCGGCGATCAGACGCGGAAGCATATAGCGAAGCTGGGCGAGTTCGACCTGCAGCTTACCTTCCCGCGATTGAGCACGCTGGGCAAAGATGTCAAGAATAAGCTGCGGCCGGTCGATGACCTTCAGGTCCGTCACCTTCGATATCTCGCGGACCTGTGCCGGCGAGAGCTCCTGATCGAAGACGATCAGGTCAGCCCCGAGCTGCATCGAGCGGATCAGCAATTCCTGTAGCTTACCGCGGCCAAGCACGGTCTTTGGGTCGACCTGCGGACGCCGCTGAATTATTGTGTCGACGACCATCACATCCGCCGAAAGTGCCAGCTCGCGAAGCTCGGCCATCGATTCCTCGGCGTCCATCGCCGCTCCGGTCGAGATGCCGACAAGGATCGCCCGTTCGCGAGCGCCCTGGCCGCTGCGGGCAGTTTTACGAACGCGAACCATCTCGCTCTCAAGCGACGTGATGAGCTCGGTAAAATCAGTATCGAGATTTGCCGGTATCGCCGGCGAAAGAAGTGCGAAAGGCTCGGCGTCGCCGTTGCTCGCGATCGCTTCGGCATTCCCCGGCAAAAGATGGGCAGCGTGGACAAGTCCCGGAAGCCCGGTGTTGCGATCGACCTGAATTATCGCCATCAGGTCGAGCCTGAGCAGCGCGAGGTCAGTAAGGTCGTCCTGCGTCAGCTTTTCATTCTGCAGATGCGTATGAACGCACCGAAGGCCACGGAAGCGGCCCGAACCCGCACGCGAACGGCCGAAGTCGGGCATCTCGATGCTCTTCGCATCGCCAACCATTACATATTCGACCTGGCCCTTGCGGTTGATCAGCACACCGATCTGCCTTCCGGTCTCGTTCGAGATCTCAGACATCTGACGCGCCAATTCATTTGAGATGATTGTATTCTGCGGCACCCGCCGCGACACGAGCTTTTCGATCCGCTTGAGCTGATTGTGCTTGAGCCCCTTTACGAAGCCATTGACAGTACTGATATCACTACCTCCGAAGATTCCATTATAGCAGATTCGCCCCGTGCCATTCCGACCGAAGGGTTGCCGCAACCCGTTTGATAAGCAGTATTGAATTCGCCATAATCACCTTTTACACACACACAATGTTCAGCAACTTATCACCTAACGCAAGTTACAGCCTCACACTTCGCGTAAAGATCCACAACAAACCCGGAAAGCTCGGCGAGGTCACTACCGCCATCGGCAAAACCGGCGGCGACATCGAGGGCATCGACATCGCAAGCGTCGGCCGCGATTTCCTGATCCGCGACATCACCGTCAACGCCTCAAGCGAGAACCACGATAAAGAGATCATCGAATGTCTGAAAGACATAGATGGGGTCGAGGTCATCCACGTCAGCGACCGAACGTTCCTGATGCACCTCGGCGGAAAGATCGAGGTGGTCTCCAAAGCTCCGCTGAAAACTCGTTCCGATCTTTCGATGGCATACACGCCCGGCGTCGCCCGCGTTTGTCAGGCCATCCATAAGGACCCGGAGAAGGTCTTTAATCTCACGATAAAGAAGAATACCGTTGCGGTCATCTCGGATGGAACTGCGGTGCTCGGGCTCGGCGACATCGGCCCGGCGGCGGCAATGCCCGTTATGGAGGGCAAGGCACAGCTCTTTAAAGAATTCGGCGGTGTCGATGCATTTCCCATTTGTCTCAACACCAAAGACCCGCATGAGATCGTCCAGACCATCAAGAATATCGCCGTTGCGTTCGGCGGCATCAATCTCGAGGACATATCCGCACCTCGATGCTTTGAGATAGAGGAGCGGCTGAAAGAAGAGCTCGACATCCCCGTCTTTCACGACGATCAGCACGGGACCGCAGTTGTTGTGCTCGCTGCCTTGATCAATGCCTTGAAGATCGTCGGCAAGCGGATGGAAGACATAAAGGTCGTCGTCAATGGCATCGGAGCGGCTGGCGTAGCGTGTTCGAAGATCGTAATGGCCGCCGGCGTGAAGAACATCGTCGGCTGCGACACCGTCGGAGCGATCTATGACGGCCGAAAGGAACACATGAATTGGGTAAAGGACTGGTACGCCCGGAACACGAATCCCAACAAAGAAACCGGATCGGTGCACGATGTGATCGCCGGTGCCGACGTATTCTTCGGCCTTTCCGCTCCTGGGACGATCACGGTCGACGACCTCAAGAAGATGAACACTGACCCGATCGTCTTCGCGATGGCGAACCCTGTGCCGGAGATCATGCCGGAAGAGGCCGAGGGACACGTTGCGGTTATGGCGACCGGGCGTTCTGATTATCCGAACCAGATCAACAACGTGCTCTGCTTTCCCGGAATCTTCCGCGGGGCACTCAACTGCCGGGCATCGCGGATCAATGAACAGATGAAACTAGCCGCCGCAAATGCAATTGCAGGAATTATCGGCGACGACGAACTCCATCCCGATTACATCATTCCGTCGGTATTCGACCGGCGCGTCGGTGAGGCTGTTGCGGCCGAGGTCGAAGAAGCAGCATACGCCTCAGGAGTCGCCCGCCGAAGCCGTTCGACGTCCGAAACGGAGTTCTGATCCGGATACAAAACTATTACACCTTAAGTGCGGCCCCGAACTTACATCTCGGGGCCGTTTCTGTGTATAGTAGCGATTGAACGTTATGTTTCGGAGCAGTATTGCATCAAGATGATCTCGGCTCGCTTAAAAGCACTTTCCGTTGATGAGGTGGCAAATTCGCTCACCCATGGCTTCGGGCTTTTGCTTAGCTTCGCGGGGTTTGTTTTTCTTCTCGCTCTTGCAGTAATTAAAGGCGACGGCTGGCACATCGCGAGTGCGGTGGTTTACGGCCTCTCGCTGGTTATTCTCTACGCCGCATCGACGCTCTACCATTCAGAGGTCGAACCCGGCCGCAAGCACCTGCTCCAACTCGTCGATCACTGCTGCATTTACCTCCTGATCGCAGGCAGCTACACTCCTTTTCTTTTGCTGCTGATGCGTAACTCCTTCGGCTTCGGGCTGCTCGCCTTCGTTTGGGCATTCGCTCTCTTCGGCATCGCGATGAAGGTCATTTTCCGCGGGCGTTTCAATGCGGTCGGCGTTGTCTCGTACCTCGCGATGGGTTGGATCGGCGTCCTCGTCGTCCATCCGCTTTATTTGATCTTGGGCTGGGAGCCACTTGCTCTTGTGATAGCCGGCGGGGCCAGCTACACGCTCGGTGTCATCTTCTACGGCTGGCACAAATTACGCCACCACCACGCCATTTGGCACGGCTTTGTCCTTGGCGGTAGCGTTTTGCATTACCTCGCCATTGTTATGTTTGTGTTTCGATAGTCTCTGCTCGACCCCCTGATCCTGGAATCCCAACACTTTGTAAAGTTTTTATTTTTGGGCTACTATGCGGGTACTTTTGTATTACTCGTATCTTGCGGCCCTTTTCCCACAGGGCTATCTGTGCGGGATCCGCTCGGGCACCTCGCTTTCGCCTGGGCCTACCCTTGGCTTTTCATTTGGAGGACAAAAATGAGATCTATCAAGACCGGTTTATCCGCTTTTCTTTTGCTCACTTTCCTGAGCGTCGCGGCCTTTGCAGCCACCTTTACCGTAACCAAGGTCGAAGACACGAACGACGGCACCTGTGACGCGGACTGCTCGCTCCGGGAGGCGATAGCAGCCGCCAACGCCGCAAGCGGCGATGACATTATTCAATTCTCTAGCCTTTTCGATTCTCAGCAGACGATAACGCTTTCGGGAACTGAACTAATACTCGAGGCCAACGGCTCAATTACAATTGGCGGCCCGGGCGCTGATCTTTTGACCATCAGCGGTAACAATGCGAGCCGCATACTCGTTACCGGACCAAATGTTGTAGCAACAATTGATGGGATCACGTTTACCGCCGGGAACGGCGTCGGAGCCCTCAACAACGGTCGGGGCGGAGCGATCTACAATGCGGGCGGCACCCTAACGATCACGAACTCCGTGATCACGAATAATAATGGAGCAAATGGCGGCGGACTGAATAATGCCTCCTCAGGAAGCCCGGCCGTTCCCGGAACGCTCATCATCTCAAACAGTGTCATCTCGAACAACACGGCAACGGGTTCCGGCGGCGCAATGCAGAATTTCTCAACGAGCACGGTGACGATCACCAACACGACGATATCGGGTAACGTCAGCAATGGAACGACGGGCGGTGGAGGCGGCCAATACAACGGTCGAGTTAACTTCACGAACGTCACTTTTGCGAACAATAGCGCCCCTTCCGGTTCCGGCGGCGGATTTCAATCGAACGGATCGCTGGGTACGATCATCACCAATGTGACAGTGGTCAACAACTCCTCGCTGAACAACGGCGGCGGCATTCATCGCGCTACGACAAACGCAAACTTCTTCATTCGCAACTCCATCGTCGCTGGAAACAACGGCACAGCGGCCTCGCCCGATGTAACGAACTCGACCGGAGGCATCCAGTCCGAAGGAAACAATATTATCGGCAACGTCGGCACGAGCACCGGCTGGGTGGCTTCGGATCTTTTGAACACCGCACCCGTGCTTGGCCCGCTCGCCGATAACGGCGGCTTCGGACAGACCTTCCTCCCGCAGGCGGGCTCACCTGCGATCGACGCCGGGCAAAACTGCGTCCGCGACCTGACGTGTTCCGCCAACAATCCGCCGGCGGCCGTCACCGAGGATCAGCGCGGAATCTCGCGTTTGACGAACGGCAATGTCGATATCGGAGCGGTCGAAGTTGCCGCCGCTGTTCCGGTCAGCGTTGGTGGACGGGTATTTTCGAGTGCGGGTGTTGCACTCCCGCTTGCACTTGTCTCGGTCACGGACGGCAATGAGACCCGGTACTTCATCACCAATAGCTTCGGGTATTACAGCTTTGAAGGGTTGACGGCCGGAACCGAGTACACGATCTCTGTCAGCAGCAAGGCCGCGTCGTACACTCCGCAGGTTGTCACTCCCGCGAACGACATATCGGACCTTGATTTCCTGCCGGCTATGATGCTGAAGGCGGTCGGAAAATAAAAAGGCGGGCTCCCACCCGCTCTTCATTCGCAAAACTTATATCCCATCCCGTGAACGGTCTGTATATGTGCAGGCCGTTTCGGATTTTCCTCGAGCTTTTGCCGAAGCCAGGCAATGTGAACATCGACCGTCCGCGTCGAGGGCATCGCGTCGTAGCCCCAAACGTGGTCAAGCAGTTCGTCCCGAGAATGGACCACGCCTCGGTTCTCGACCAAAAATCGCAAGAGCTTGAACTCCATCGCCGAAAGCTCGACCGGTTCGCCGCTCCGCCGGACCTCGGCACGAGCTAGATCGATGGTCACATTGCCAAACGCCGCGGCACCGTTTATCGGGTCCTTTACGTTACGCGACCGCCGCATCAAGGCCTCGATCCGGGCCAGCAGTTCTGCGACCTCAAAAGGCTTTGTCAGGTAATCGTCAGCTCCGAGCTTGAGCCCGAGCACCTTGTCGATCGTTTCGCCCTTTGCCGTCAGCATCAGCACGGGCGTTTCGACCCCGCGGCGGCGAAGGTCGCGGCAAACGTCATAGCCGTTCTTTTTCGGGAGCATTATGTCGAGGATGATCAGGTCGAAGTTGTCCGAAGTAGCCGAGCGGAACCCGGCCTCGCCATCGGCGGCCGAGACGACCTCATAGCCTTCGGCCGTTAACCGGTCGGTCAACGTCAGGATCAGCCCCTTTTCATCTTCGACAAGCAGGATCTTCATTGCTTCCGGGCCTCGGCCGGTAGTGAGATGGTGAACGTGCTGCCCTTTCCAGGCACGCTCTCGACCTCGACCGAACCGCCGTGTGCCGCCACAATCTCCTTTACGAGCGAAAGCCCGAGCCCGTTCCCGCTAATCTGTGAATCGACAACCTCACGCGATCGAAAAAAAGGCTCGAATATCTTTTTGACGTCCTTTTCTGCGATGCCAATGCCGTGATCCTTGACCGCGATGCTCACTCGTCCATTGCCATTCGTCCCACGGATCTCAAGCCGCGGAGTCCCGCTCGAATACTTGACCGCATTGTTGACAAGGTTCTGGATCGCAAGGCTCAAAGCGGCACTATCCGCGTTGATTTTCGGCAGGTTCCCTGCGATGTCTATTTCTATCTCAGCAGGCGATCCCTCGATCGCTCCGCGGCATTCGTTCACCACCTCTCTGACGATCTCGCCGGCATCGGCCGGCACAAAATTGTACCGCCGCTTGCCAGAACGGGCTCCGGCGAATTCAAGTATCTGTTCGACCATTCCGGTTAGCTTTCGGCCCTCGCCTTTTATCAGCTCGCCGTACCGTGCAACCTGGTCGTCGCTTCGTGCAATTCCGTCGGCAAGGTTCTCTCCCGCGGAATAGATCACGGCAAGCGGCGTCCGGAACTCATGCGAAACGCTCGAGACAAAATCGACCTGCTTCTGTGCGAAGGTCCGTGCCCGATTTGCCGAGATCGTAATGGCAAGAATGCTCCCTACGAGCAGTGAATAGATGCCGGCACCGATCGCAAGATTCTTTCGCTCCTCGCTGCGGATGTAATCGCCGATCGAGCCGGATGCATGCGTGACCTTCAGCGTCCAGGGCTGTTCGTCCGCCGGCGTTGCGATCACCGCACTCCGCTGCCGCACGCCATCAGTACTTCGCATCTCGAATGTAAATGTGTTGTCGCGTTCGCGTGCCGGCGAGGGCGAGTTCGTCACGGTTGTGCTCTCGATCCGCTGATCGACGATGACGTTTGCAGGTGCCGCGGACCGGCTTGGAAGATCCATCTCACGATTGGCGAAAAAGATCATCGTGTTCGGCCGCAGGTCGTAGAGCCCCGCCGAACCGTCCGGCTCGCCGCCATTCTCTCCGTACACGATAGACCCGCCTTTGCCCGCGACCGAAAGCCTATATTCGCCCGAGGAGAAATGTTTTGCCGCAAGCTCCGGAAGCATCCGCTCGGTCATCACTTTGCGGTTCAGCCGAATAACGATATGCCCTTCATTATTCAACGGCTGCTCGGGAACCTCGATCGTTTTGCCGGTAACGGCAACACGCGGCACGCGATCGACCACGATCCGCTGAAAATGCCGCTCGCCCGAAACGATCGGCATTATCAACGCATCGAGGTCATCAAGAACCGGCACTGGCCGCGGGGCTCCGGACGCGATACGATCCTTTATCGTACCGAACCCGGAATCAGCCTCAAACGGAGCGAAACTCCCGGCCGAACGGTCATATCGCTGCGGACTTTCATCGGCGGCCGGTGGAAGATAGACAATGTCGCGGAGCAACTCCGGATAGGCCGTTTTCCCTCGCCAAAAGTCATACCTGTCATTGAACTCCGCCAGGTCTCCGCTCTTGAGAACTTCGGCGTTTAGCTGAAGGTTGAAATAGACGGACTGTATCTCACGGTTGAAATCATCAGCAAAGGCCTTCGTGTCCGCCGCGACACGCCGCTGCATCCGCTCGCGTTCGGCCTCGCTCGCCTCGCGCATCCAGCGATACTGCAGCCCGAAAAAGAGCGTCAGCACGGCGATCACCGCGGTCAAGATCAGATATGGCAGCCAGCTTCGTTTCATTCCCATCGAACGCGGGATGTTGCACGATCTCGCGTTTCGAGTTCATTATGCAATTATACGGCGAGGCCGGACAATACGTTTTCGGCAGATTTTACATCCTTTACAATTTCTTTGCGTCGTCTTAACCACTTCGCTCTCGGCCGGTGTCAGACTAGCTTCTATCGTAGGCGGCGGTTGGCAATACTAGCTTGAGTCCTCCTGACCTGATGCTTATAGGAAAAACCGCCGCCTGCGTAAAAGATCAAAATTATTTGGAGGCACGAATGAAAAAATTCATAACAACCATCGCTTTCGCATCGCTCTTTTTCACCGGGCTCGGTGCGATAGTTGAAAAGGCCGGGGCAAGCTTCAAGTCCGACCAAAAGGCTCTTGAGATCGTCGCAAAGGCTCGTCAGGCGATCGGCGGCGAGGCGGCCATCGCGCAGGTCCAGAGCATGGTCATCGTCGGCCGCTCAACACACACCATCAAGATCGGCGACACGGAACGCACCGAGCAGGGCGAGACCGAGATCGCAATGCAGTTCCCGGATAAGCTTCAGAAGAGCATCAAGATCGGCGATCCTTCCACCGCAACAGGCGATGCCAATGTTGTGAAGGAGGAAAGCGTTGTCGTGATCCGCAAGGGCGAAGGCGCGGAGTTTAAGGTCAATGGTGGCAACGGCGAATTCACGACCTCTGACGGCAAGAAGATCATCGTTCGCCGTGCCGAACCCGGAACGGGCGAGGTAACGGGGCCGGACGGCAAGACCTTCGTTTTCAAGAAAGGCGAGGAAGGTAATGCCGAATTCACCACCGAGGACGGCAAGAAGGTGATCGTTAGAGCCGTGCCGTCAGGCGACTTCGAATGGAAGGCCCGCGAAGGCGCTGAGAATCATGTACTGCACCGTGCCGGCGAAGTTCGTAACAATGAACTGCTCCGCATCGGCCTGATGCTGCTCGTCAGTGCACCGCAGGGCATCGACGTTTCATACACGTTCGAGGGCGAAGGCAATGTTGACGGCACGCAGGTCAATATCGTCTCCGCTTCGTTTGCCGGCTCGGTCTATCGCCTGCACATCGACAAGTTCACCAACCTGCCGGTCGCCATCGGCTACACAGGCGGCCCGATGCCGCACGTTGTCCGCCTCAACAAGGGCGAGGCGGTCGAAACTGAAAAGGACATCGTTGTGTTTGCCGAAAAAATGGAAGGGGCAGTAGCCGCGACGGCCGAAACGCTCGTCAAGCTTTCTGATTTCCGCTCGACCGGCGGCGTTCAGCTTCCCTATCGCTGGACGACGATCGGCGGACGCACGACCGAGGTCTTCGACGTCACATCCTTTGACGTGAATCCGGCTAACATTGCCGAGCGCTTCAAGGACCAAAAGATGGTCCTCAGAATGGCAAAGCCCGCAGGGAAGAACTAGTTGTTCGTCTCTTAAGAACAAAAGTCCCCGGCATCGCTAATGCTTTGTCGGGGATTTTACACTTCCTTTATAAGGTCTTCCATCACTGCCCTGATCTCGCCGTAGCTATAATCTTCACCCAGGTGTTCTTTGACCGGCGAGATCTGATTCTCGACCTTAAGTTTAATGAGTGCCTGCCGTATCACCTCGATCTTCGCGGGCTCGACGATCTCTTCGACCTTGACCCTCCCATCGGCAATGAATCGGCACAAATGATTTTCGATCGTGCTCACGGCAAGGCCGCGGCCCTTTGCGATTTCGGCGATCGATTTCCCCTCGCGAAACATATTGAAAGTTGTCGAAAAGGTGTCGCCCTCCGTCGGCTTTCGCTTCGCCTTCGCCGCAGAGCGAACAGGCCCTCGTCGCTCGCTGATCTTTGACCCGAGCCCGTTCTTTTCAGAGTAGCTGTTGATCACATCGAGAAACGCCGGGCAGTATTTATCAAGCTTAAATGCGCCGATCCCCGAGAGCTTTTGCATCTCGCTCATGTCCTGCGGAAGAAATGCCGCCATCTCGATCAGCGTTGCGTCGGAGAAAATAACATAAGGCGGAACGCCTTCGCCGTCTGCGAGCCGCATCCGAACGCGGCGGAGTTCCTCGAAAAGGTCTTTCTCAAAATCCATCGCGTCGCTCGCCGTTCGGCGAAGATCGACGTGCGTCAGTTTGTGCAGGTCAACCTTTCGCGAGCCGGCCAATACCTCCATGCCCGCGTCGGTGACCGAGAGCGTCGGATATTGCCCCGAAGACTTAAGCAGGAATCCCTGCTCCGTCAGGTCCTTGAAATACGAAAACCAATCGTCTTTCGAAATGTCGGCACCGACTCCGTAGGTCTTGAGGTTCATATGTTCGAGCCGCATCTTTTGCGACTTCGACCCGCGTAGCAGATCAACCAAATAACCCGCTCCGAAGACCTGACCGGTCCTTACAGCGGCGCTCAATGCTTTCTGTGCAATGACGGTCCCGTCAAACGTTTCAAACTCGGTATTGCAGTTATCGCAGTTCCCGCAGTCGCCTTCGAACGCCTCGGAAAAATACGCTAAAAGAAACCGCCGCCGGCACGTCCGCAACTCGCCAAACTCGGCCATCTGGTCGAGTTTTCTGAGCATCACTTCGCTCTGCTTCGCGTCGCCTTCGACCTCCGCGAATCCCTTCAGTTTCAGCACGTCCGCGATCGAATAAAACAGCAGCGCATCGCTCGGAAGCCCGTCTCGCCCGGCTCGGCCGGTTTCCTGATAGTAGCTCTCAATATTTTTCGGCAGGTCCATGTGGACAACGAACCGAACGTTCGATTTGTCGATACCCATCCCGAACGCGATAGTCGCGACGACGATCTTTGCTTCGTCATTCAGAAAAGCATTTTGGTTGTGCTCGCGGACGCTCCGTTCGAGCCCCGCGTGATACGGCAATGCGGCGTAGCCTTCGGCACGAAGGTCCTCGGCTACCCGTTCGACCGACGCACGGCTCAGGCAATACACGATGCCGCTCTCGTCCTTTCGCGTCTGCAGAAATTCCAGCAGCCGGTAAAACGAATCCCGCTTCGGCTCGACCGTGTATTTGATGTTCGGCCGGTTAAAGCTCGAGACAAACACATTGGCATCAGGTATCGAGAGATGGCGAAGAATGTCCTCCCGAACAAGGTCATCGGCGGTCGCCGTCAGAGCGATCAACGGCACGCCGGGAAACTCGAGTTTCAGCACCGAGAGCCGCTGATACTCCGGTCGAAAATCGTGGCCCCAGCTTGAGATGCAATGTGCCTCGTCGATCGCGAAGAGCGAGACATTTATTGAGGAAAGAAAATCGAGAAACCGGTCGCCGCTTTGTAGCAACCGTTCCGGAGCGACATAGAGCAGTTTCAATTCGCCGGACCGAACCGTTCGAAAGACCTCGACCTGCTCGGCGGCTGTCTGCATCGAGTTCAAATACCCGGCATTGATGCCATAGCTCCGCAAGGCATCGACCTGGTCTTTCATCAATGCGATCAGCGGAGAGATGACGAGCGTAAGCCCGTCAAAGAGCATCGCCGGTATCTGATAACAAACCGACTTGCCGCCGCCCGTCGGCATCAGGAGCAAGCAATCGCGCCGCTCGAGCACGGCCTCGATCGCCGGTTGCTGATGCATCCGAAAGTCGTCGTAACCGAAACGGGTCTTCAGTATCTCTTGAGCTTGGGCAATGGTCATCGCTGAATAGGAGTCGGCGGAAAAGTGTTACGAACCGGACGCCTGCTGACTTACGCGAAGCTTTTCCGCGATCGCCGGTATGATCTTTCGCGGTGCTTCGATCGCGGCTTTGATGTGCCGCTTATTGGTGAAATGCCCGGCGACGTAGATCCCCGGGACATTCGTTTCGTTGGTCTTTGGGTCATAGACAGGGACATCGCCGTATTTTCCCGTTTCGATCTCAACGCCGAGCGACCGGAGCATCGTCAGGTCCGCATCCGACCCGATTAGCACGAAGACGACATCGTTCTCCAGCACGACACGTTCGCCGGATTCGCTTTCGAGCTCGACCTCGTTTTCGCGGATCTCATTAACCTTGCCCAGAAAAAAGAGGCTGAGGCAATGCTGTTTTAGCTCTTCTTCAAGCGGCTGCCTGACCCAATATTTTATGCAGCCCTGCTTTGGGTCGGTGTTTTCCCAGTCGTCGCGAAAGATGGCGAGCGTCGTCTCCGCACCTTCCTGTGCAAGAAAAAGTGCCGCCTCGCCCGCCGAATTTCCCCCGCCGACGACCAACGCTTTCTTCTTTACCCACGGATAAGTCTCGCGAAAAAGATCGCGGACCTTCGGCAGATCCTCACCCGGCACGTTCAACCGCCGCGGATGGTCCATCGCCCCGATCGCAAAAAGCACATTCCGAGCCAGGTACTCGCCCTTATCCGTCACGACGAGAAAGCTCCCCTCCTTACAAAGGAGGGGTGCCGACGCTTCGTCGGCGGGGTGGTTCTCTCCTGGTTGCACTTCGAGAACAGTCTCCTCCGACCGAACCTCCAGTTCATTATCCAAAACAAACCGCACGTAATACGAGAGCAACTCTTCCCGCGTCGGCTTCTCCCTCGCGGGCTTCAGATCGCCCTCACCGAACTCAAGCTCATTCACCGTCGAAAAAACCGTCAGCCCGACCGGGTAGTTGTAGATCGTATTGCCGATCAGGCCCTTTTCGATCACGACATAATCAAGCCCCGCCTTCTTAGCCTCAAACGCCGCCGAGATCCCCGCCGGTCCCGCACCGATGATAACCAGATCAATCATTGCTTCTTTGTTGTTGGTTAACGATCTTTTTATCAAGAGAGCTCAACCTTGACGAGAGGATCAGGAAAATTCCGAATATTGCGAAATACGTTAAAAAATGGGAAATGGTAGCGTAATGGAACACATTGCCAGCATTACTGACACTATCAACGCACGCCTGCGCGAGTTCCGGTGAAGAATTTATGCATTCCAACAACTTGCTTCTGTAAGCTTGACTGAAAAGATAGTGATGAACCAGTTCAACTGCGACTAGGATAAGTAGAAACAGAACCGCGATCACCCACAATTTCGAGTTCTTTACCACCTGTTCTCTCCTGAAATCTGTTTGATCCGCAGAGGCAAAGCATCGCTCCCACATCCTGTAACCGATCGCCGAGCAAATGCGTAGGTTTTTACCGCCAATGGATTTTCCATGATATCTGCATTCGTCGGCTACCGACGCCTCACTACCGACTCCCTCCCTGTCCGCTATCCACTAACCATTGTCCACTGTCCACTATCCATTATCCATTTGACGAAGCACCTCGGTAAATTTCTCAATCTGCAGCTTCGTGTTTTCCATCGTCCGTTTTGATTCCATGTACCTCTCCCATTCGCTGGTCATGGTCAGTGCTTTCGTCACGTCCTCATCCAGAGCATGTGCCGCTGCCACGAGCAGATCGCTCAAAGCCTCATTCGCCTCGAGCAGCGACTGAATGATCGTATAAGCCAACTTCGCATTCGGCCGGTCGATATCAAGCTCACCTTTGTTCATCTGTGCAACATTCATTTGGTCTGATTGTATCTGAAACTAGAAAGGGTTCGCCACGACGCGAACCCCCTCTCTCTAAACAAATCATGCCGACTTCCTTTAGTAATCAACTTCAGCTTGCCTTTCCTTGGGCGACGGCAGCGGATCGCCAACGCCGGGCGGAACCGCAAAAAAGTCAGCCTCGATTGAATCACGATACCCGCCGAACATTACTTTGACCCGACCTGCGATGCGGTCGCCATCTTGCTCATATCGATTGACCGCCGAGTAGATACGATTGGTGAGTTTGGCAATATCATACCGCTGATCGTCAGCATAAAAGAATATGACCCCGCTCCATTCCGGCCGCAGCGAAAGAAATCCGCCAAACGCCGAACTCAACCAATAATGGTCAAGCTGATCTTCTGCTATTTCCGGAATCTCCTCGACCAATTCGTCAATTATTACAAATGCCTCCCCGTCTTCATCAAGGTCCTCTGCAAATTCAATTCGTTCACGCTCCAGGACTGAATCCAAAACGAAACGCCCGTCGTCGCCCCCATCGAAATCGCCGATATACTTATGGTCGAACTTGACTGCCCGGTCCTGCGGAATCGACGGGGCCGCGAGGGACGATCGCTTTGTTTCTGGAGGTGTCGCACCCTCCGGGACAAGCCAGAATTGCGTCTGGGCACTTTCCATAAAACCGCCGCGAACAAAAGTCATCCTGGAACGGTCGAACCTTCGAAACAAAAGGTGATTTAGGATCACCCGCTCGTACTGAGGCGACTCGTAAAAGGCCGGCAAAACATCCACGCCATTGTACAGGATCACATAACCCGTCGACCCGGAGTTGTTCTGAAGTTCAACCATTAATGCGTCAATTCGTGCCCGAAGATCGCAATCGCCCAATGTTCCAAATTCATCGACCAAAGTTGCTTGCGGGGCCTTCGTGGAATCATCGGAACGTTGCCCAAATGCCGAACCTGACGAGATGAACAGAACTGCCGTCAACACCGCAAACGCAAACGCGGCGGGCTGGGACGCAAGTTCACCTTTTGAACGACGATCCGCCATAATCCTCACATGTTACACCGAACCCACGATAAATGGAAGATTTTTCACCATTGCGTTACCGCCCAGATGGTGAAGTTGGGTGCCCTCCTCGAGAAACTCGTGTCGGACATATGCGAGAGCGATGTGCTTTTCGAGCTTCGGCGAGAATGTGACGGAGGTTATCCGTCCGGCGTTCTTGCCTTCGGGAGATAAAAGTTCGGCACCGGGATCGGCCTCGCCGGAGAGCAGAAGCCCGGTAAGCTGCTTCGCTACGTGGCCGCGGAAGTGGATGCGGGCGATGATCTCCTGCCCGATATAGCAGCCTTTGTTGTAAGAGATGAGGCCGTCAAGCCCAAGTTCCGGCACGATCGTCGTCTCGTCCATATCAACGCCATAGAGCGGAATGCCGTTTTCTATGCGAAGCGTTTCATACATCTCGGCCGAGATCGACCCGACCTCAAGTTGATTTAAAGTCTCTAGAAACGCTCCTGCAGCATCGCTACCGACAAAACATCCGACACTTCTTCCGCCTTCGTACCGAACGCCACCTTCGCCGAGCTCGATCGGCGGCACGTAGCCAAAAAACTCGAAATAGCGATACTGAGCCGTCAGGTCCTCGACAAAAAAATCGCCGGCAAATGTGAACCGAAACAGATTCTGAAAGACCTTCTCCCGCGTCGCCTCCTCGGTCTCGATCAGGAACCGCTCGCCCTGCCGCAGCACGCGGACCACCGCAAGCAGCCGCCCCTGCGCATTCGCAAACGCGGCCAGCATCTGCATCCCGTCCTCGAGCGTTTTCATGTCGTTGGTGATCATCCCGTCCAAAAACGGAATGGCCTCCTTGCCCCAAACCGCGAGCAGCCCCCGCTGCTGTTCGTAAAATCCTGTCCCGCCAGAGCGGATGTGGTTGTAGATATTTATGTCCATTTGATTCGATTATATAAGTTCGCCGAGCCGTCCGAAATGCTCAAGCTGCAGACCTAACCCGCGTTGGGCGGCAATGACCTGCGGGCTCGGGTGATAAAGCGGAACAAGCACGCGGCCAAACCAATCAACGGGCCTTCCGGCTTCGGCCGCAAGCTTTAGGCCGTGCGGCTCGATTGCCTTTATCGCATCAAGTGCGACACCGCCAAGCGTTGCGATGACTGGCGGATCGATCAACTCGACCGTCCGCCGCAGAAATACCGAGCAGTTCTTGATCTCGGCCCGCATCGGCTTTCGGTTTGCGTCCGTCGCGGTCCGCGGACTGCACATAACGGCATTGGTGATAAATATTTCTTCCCGCGTCAGCCCGATCGAATCGAGCAGCCTCTGAAAGTTCTCGCCCGATTTGTCGCCGTAGAAAGGCCGCCGGGTCCGGTCGGCTCCTTGCCGACCGGGAGCCTCGGCAATGAACATTACCCGCGGCCCGAGCGTGCCGTTCAATTCGCTCAGCACCGCCGTCTTATCCGCAAGCTCCGGGCAGATGCGACACGCCGCCGCCTCACGGCAAAGCGATGCAAAGAGTTTTCGCTTGGACAATCCCATATCCGAATTTGATAGAATAGCTTTTTACGAAAAGTATCAGAAACCAAATAAACAATGAGTCAAATTACCGAACAGCAAGTTTTGGATTCGCTAAAGCAGATCATCGACCCCGATCTCAGAAAAGACATCGTAACGCTCGGCTTTGTCCGCGATGTTGCCATCGAAGGCGGAGACGTCTCGTTCCGTGTCGTGCTGACTACGCCGGCCTGCCCGGTCAAAGAGCAGATGGAAACCGATGCACACACGATCGTCTCGGGGCTTGAGGGCGTAACCTCCGTTAAGGTAACGATGGATGCCGAAGTTCCGCAGGGCCGCGGCATTGCAAACAACGTCGCAATTCCCGGCGTCAAGAACATCATTGCCATCTCGTCCGGCAAGGGCGGCGTCGGCAAATCGACCGTGGCCGTCAACCTTGCCGTCGCTCTCGCACAGAACGGCGCAAAGGTCGGCATCATGGACGCCGACGTTTACGGGCCGAATGTTCCGATGATGCTCGGCACCGGTTACGACCAACCCGAGGTCGTCGGCGGCCAGCTTAAGCCTATCGAGGCATATGGCGTAAAGATGATCTCGATGGCGGTGCTTGTTCCGCCTGATAAACCGATGATCCTCCGCGGCCCGATGCTCCACGGTGTTGTGCGGCAGTTTCTGACGGACGTGAATTGGGGCGAGCTCGATTACCTGATCGTCGATATGCCGCCGGGCACGGGCGATGTTCAGTTAAGTCTGGCTCAGTTAGTTCCAGTCCAAGGTGCTGTTCTCGTCACGACACCGCAGGAGGTCTCGCTGTCCGACGTCCGCCGTGCGGTCAAGATGTTTGAGCAGGTCGCCGTTCCGGTTCTCGGCGTTATCGAAAATATGTCGTACTTCATTGCTCCGGATACGGGCACGAAATACGAGATCTTCGGCAAGGGCGGCGGCGAAAAGATCGCCGGCGAATACGGGCTCAATTTCCTGGGGCAGATCCCGATCGGGCTCGAAGTCCGCGAGGGCGGCGATACCGGCCGGCCGGTCGTTGCCTCGGCACCCGATTCGCCGCAAGCCGCCGCCATCCGAAAGGTCGCCGAAGAGGTCGCCCGCTACGTCTCGATCGAAGCAATGAAGCCCGAACTCAAGATCTTTTCACGCAGTAACGCATGATCCGTGAGGTCATAGAAAAGAAAGCCGCAAAGGCAATCGCCGAGTCGCGGTATGGCAAGACCAAAGCGGCCCGCTTTTCCGCGGCCGTTCTCGATGAAGACCGGCTCGAAGCACCGGATTCGCTTGAGGATACGCTCCAAGACTCGCGATCGAAACGGCGAGTATTGATGATTTGTATCGGCGTCAATGCTGTTTCTTGGCTGTCGATCTTCTTGATCCCCGACGTCGTCTCAACGGTTGCGATGGGGCTCGAGCTTCTTCTGGCCAAGGGGTCGGCATTGCTCCTCGCTCCAGCGTTCGGGTTCACTATGCTGGCATCGTTCTCAGTTCTCCGCTCATGGTTCCCGCCAGTTCCGAAAAGCAGCGATGATGGCGGAGTAATGTCGAGCTATGAGCAGGGTGTCGATTCCTTGCTCACCTGGAAGCTCTGGGTCGCCTCAACCGCCATCGGCGGCGTAAACGCCATCCTTCTCGCCGTCACCTTCGTCTGGTCAAATGGCGGATAGCGGGCCTTGCCTCAAGAGGTGGTTGCAAAGCTTGTAAATTGTCCAAGAAATGTTTAAGATTACAATTAAGTAAGGATTCGCAGGGCGGGTCCTTTTCAACAAAAGGAGAAGAACACGAATGTCAGCAGTAGCAGCACCAAATATTGACTTAGGCGTAACTGAAGCAGCTTCGGTCGAAATCAAAAAGTTTTTGGCCGGCGAAGACGACCTGCCGGAAACGGCCGGGCTTCGCGTACGCGTTGTACCGGGCGGATGCTCCGGATTTCAATACAGTCTGAATATTGAAGAAGAATCGAAGGCCGGCGATTTCATCCTCGACAAGTTTGGCATCAAGCTTTTTGTCGATATGTTCTCGGCCCAGTATTTGAATGGCGTCGTGGTCGACTACACATCGAACATGATGGGCTCGGGCTTCACCTTTGAGAACCCGAACGCCACTGGCGGCTGCGGCTGCGGAACGTCGTTCTCTGCCTAATAGAAGTTACAGTTTTCACATAGAAGCCTCGGCATTTCGTCGGGGCTTTTCTTTGCTTTTGCCGGCTCTCTTGCAATCGAACTATGGAAAATGCTAGGGTATTGTTTGGCTAGCAACGTGGGACCCGCATTTCCTGCTTTCATGCCGGCCGTCAAAAGAAACAAGAAAAAAATTAGAACGCATTATTTGATCGTTACCGATCTTGATTCCAACTTCGCTTTGCGACCCCTTCTTGGCAACGAGCCATTTGCAACCGCGTTCTGCAAAAAAGATCATCAGGAGAAATAAGGTTTGAAGTTTAATTCATTGGTTCGTATAGCGTTGTCCGTTTTATGTTTGGGTGTTTTTGCGTCTGCTACGGTTGTAGCTCAAGACCGCCCAAGGGTGGTAAAGCCGGTCTCGAGCCGGCCGATCAATCAGCCGCCCGCCCAACCGCAAACCCAGCCAGTAGTCACCCGCTCAACCTCACAACGCCCCGCACTTACCAGTGATATAAATGTCGTCCCCGCAGAGCCGCTTGTAAAAAAGACCGGCGAATCTAGCCCGGTCAAAGCAATGAACAAGGCCGCCGCCCGTCGGACGGTTTATGGCGGTTCCGCTTCGAGCCTAATTCTTCAGGGTATCAACAGCCGTCTTGGCATCCCCTATCGCTACGGCTCACAGGGCCCTTACACCTATGATTGCTCCGGATTCGTCTGGGCCGTCTTCCGCGACTCGGGCATCGAATTCGAAAGGACGAGTGCTCGTTCGCTTTGGGCGATGTCAACACCGGTGACCGGCGACGAGCGATACGTTTTCGGCACTCTCGTATTCCTGAACAAACTCGGCCACATCGGCATCGTCGCCGATGAGAACGGTTTCTACCACGCCTCGCGCAGTAAGGGCATTACGTACTCGCCTTTCAAAGGATATTGGGAAAAACGAATTGACGGTTTCCGCAGGCTGGATCTGCCGGTCGCCGATACTCTGGCCAAATAGCCATCACGAACAAAACATTTCTAAAGCCGGGGAAATTTACTTCTCCGGCTTTTCTGATTTTGGGTAACGTAGCCGTCAGGCAATAAAGCCCGGCCGGCTATTCGAATGGGTCGATTCGCCGAAGGCGGCGACATGAGCGATAGAAACATTGAACGTCTTCCCGTCCTCGTCAGCTATCACAACGATCCCGTTGCCAACAAACTTTACCTTACCGCGTAGTGTCACGCCCGGTCCGATGACCAGATCGACCTCTTTTCCTTCCATTCCGGCTAAAAGCTCTTCCATAAATATAATTAGATAACAGAATAGTTTGCCGTTTCATTCTATTCCCTTCTCTGTTTAGCGCCAAACCACCGCCGATCGAATGCGAATCTTGCACCTTAATGTTCAGATTGACCGATTTTCGCTCATTTCGCGTCACAGTCGATCATTTTGAAAAATTAGTGTTGCCTTATGTTTGTCAGTGTTGTAAATTGTTAACTGACTCACGGTTCGTGAGTCGATCCTATCGCCCCTCTCAAAAAGGCCTCGCAGTACCCCATCTCAGTTTTAGGAGCTGATCAAACCAAGATGAAAAGACTCTCTCTTGTCCTTGTCGTAGGCATAGCCGCCATGTCGGCTCTCCTGGTTCTCTCACCACAGACCTCGGGTAAGTCTGAAAAACTGATCAAACACGAAAATTCCGTCCCCGGGCGGTACATCGTTGTTTTTGATCCTGATTCGGTTCAGGGGTTTTCTACCGAAGCGGAAATGAGCGCCGTCGCACACAATATCGCCGCCGAATATAACGCGGCTGTCGATAAAGTGTGGGAAAGCGCCGTTCAGGGCTTCTCGGCCGAAATGTCCGCAAAAGACGCCGAAATGCTCAGCCGCGACCCGCGCGTCAAGCTGGTCGAAGAGGATATGATCGCCTATGCCGGCAACGTGCAGGGCTCTGCTGACTGGGGCCTTGACCGCATTGACCAACGTGGACTACCGCTCAATGGAGCATTTTCTTATGCTGAGACCGGGCAGGGTGTTAACGTATATGTAATAGACAGTGGCATCCGCCCGACCCATGTTGATTTTGGCGGGCGAGCTGCAGTCGCTTTTGATGCGGTCAATGATGGCCAGAATGGCATTGACTGCCACGGCCACGGCACACACGTAGCCGGTACGGTCGCAAGCTCGACCTACGGCGTGGCAAAGAATGCGAATGTCTATGGCGTTCGCGTACTCGCCTGCAACGGTTCGGGTCTGGTGTCAAACATCATCACCGGCGTCAATTGGGTTAAGAACAATCGCGTAAACCCGGCAGTCGTCAACATGAGCCTCTGGGTCAGCGCAGTTTCGAGCACGCTCGACAGTGCGATCAACAGTTCGGTCGCTTCGGGCGTAACGCACGTTGTTGCCGCCGGCAACCGAAACCTTGATGCTTGCAACTATTCGCCCTCAAGCGCGTCGTCTGCACTTGTCGTCGCCGCTACCGGCAGTGACGACGCGAAGGCTTCCTATTCGAACTGGGGGACGTGTGTGGATCTCTTCGCTCCAGGCTCCGGCATCACATCGCTCGGGCATTCGAGCGACACAGCAATTCGTGGCATGAGCGGCACATCGATGTCCTCGCCGATGGTCGCCGGTGCCGCAGCACTTTATCTTCAGGCAAATCCGACCGCAAGCCCGACGACCGTAAAGAATCGCATTCTTGCTGACTCGACAACCGGTACCGTTAGCGGACTTGATACCGTTACGCCGAACAAGATGCTTTACTCATGGCTCGGCGACTCGCAACCGCCGACGCCCGGATCGGTCACGATCATCAAGCAGGTCGTTACCGCAGACGGCGGAACAGCTTCAAGCGAGGAATTCATCTATTCCGCCAGCAATATCGGCTCGGACTCGTTTGCCCTTATCGATAACGACGCTCCGCCCGCCGACCGCTACGTAAATCCCTCTATTTATGTGCAGAACGTTTCGAGCGTGATCACGGTTACCGAAGATACGAAACTCGGCTGGATGCTGACCGGCATCGAGTGTACTGAGACCGCAGGCGGCGGACAGCCTAATCAACAAAATTCGACCACGGACCTTTCTTCAAAAACTGCTACCCTGATCGTCGAAGAGGGCGAGAACGTTACCTGCACCTTCACCGGCAGCCAGATAGCACCTACATCCGCACCGGTGACCGTAAGCGGCCGTATTCTCGACACGCAGGGAATGGCAGTTCGGCTCGAAAGAGTGATCGCCCAAAATGCCTTTACCGGCGAGACCCAGATCGTAACGGTAAATTCATTCGGATACTTCGTATTCGAAGGGCTTTCGGCGGGCGAAACGTATTTCATAATGGCCGCTGAATCGAAACGCCACACGTTTTCTCCATCGATAATTCAGATCACACCGAACGAGGACCTGTCCGAGGTGAATTTCACAGCGAACCATCGCATTGAGTAGTTCTAACTTCGGGCCATAGATTAAAGGGCTGCCAACTTTGGCGGCCCTTTTTTTGTTTTTTGCATTTTCTGGAAGTTCGATGGCATTGGACGTATTCGAACAGCAAACGCGAAAGGAAACTTCGTCAACTAAACAAACACGTGGCTATCCCCGTTTGTTTGTCCACGTTCGATTTTGGAGTAAATAGAGAAAATGATTACAACCCCCAAAAAAAGAGATCTTCCGACAGCACTTACGTCGGCCTTTGCTGTTCTTGCGATGGTTTTTTCAATGACTGTCGGTATCACAGCTCAATTTAAGCAGACTGAAGATAGTTACAAGGATCAACGCATTGAGGCAAACGAATTAGCTCCAACCCCAACACCATTGGATGGCAATCCGAATTGTGCCTCGATCAACCCTGCGTGGGGCGAGTTCAAACTGGATTTTTCCTCGCCGAACGGCACGTTTCCGTTCACCGCCGGGTCTGGCCGAACGTATTCTGGAGGATCAACCGGTTTGGCGCAGAACCCGAACCTTTTTATGAACGTGTCATCGTCCGGAGCAACAATGAGCCAATGGTCGCTAAGTCCGGTCAACCAGATCGACCGTTTGATCGTGTACGTGATCGTAAAGGGCGGCCCGAGCGCAAATGGATATTCATATCCTTCCGGATCGATCGGTGATACCGGGCCGTTCACCACACAAGGTGCTCGTTTCGGTATTAGCCATATCTCGTTTTGCTTTGACGCATTTAGCGGGCCGTCGTCGGCTCCGGTTTCGATCTCAGGCCGAGCTCTGACTTCCGATGGGTCTGGTATCGCCTATACCCGTATTGAGGTAATGAACCTTTCGACCGGTGAGGTAGTATCAGCGATGACGAACCATTTCGGCTATTACACCGTCCCGCGGCTCGAGGCCGAGGCGATATATATGGTGACAGCAATGCATAAGCGACATACGTTTATCAATAATCAAAGGACCGTGACGCCTAGCGAGGATGTCGCCGGGGTGGACTTCGTCGCTCCATAGTCAATCGAGTTTTGAAGCCAGTCGGGGTGCGGAATAAGACGCGTAGTAGCTCTGATCGACGACAAATGTCGCTCGCTCAAGCTTGATATTTGTTGACATGTCTGAATTTATCTGTTAAACATTCCATATTGTTTAACATATTGGCAGAGCCCCGGACCGGCCTTTCGGTCCGGTAATTTGGGTCCGAGTGCCCTTTTGCATTAAAGAGGAGTTAAGGAGTTATGAGTTTCCCCAAGATAAGTTTCGCAAGATTTCAGCTATCCCGTTACTTGGCTCTTACCGTCTGCTTGGTTTTGCTATCGCAGGCGTCTTTCGCACAATTCGCAAGGCAAGCTCCGGAAGGAAAACCCTTGTTGACACGTGAAGATACTAAAGCAGCGATGGGCACCGATCAGATCGCCCCAACACCGATCGAGATCTCGTTTGCGTATGAGCCGTGCAAATTCATTTTAGATGTTGGTGATCCTCGGTTTCCGCAGGTATCGACTGCCTGGGAATTTTTCATCAATTCTGGTCCATCGTATCCGGCACTGAATGCCTTGGTTAATGCTACGAATCCGCAAAGGCAAGTGTTTTTCATGGATGAAAATCCGAACCTTTTCGTGTCCATCTCCGACAGCGGTAATTCCGTAATAACAGGCTGGAATTTATCGTGGACGACGTCCGCAGATCTCGACAGACTTGTATCGATCGTTGCGGTTCGGGGACAAGGCGGAACCGCTATGAATGTCTATTCGTACCCCAATTTGGCGGCCAGTGACAACGGCACATTCACGGCACCGGGCGGGGCCCCGATCACTGAGGTTCGGTTCTGCTTTGAACCTTTCTCGGGGCCTTCCTCGGCTCCGGTTGCGATCTCGGGTCGTGCATTGACCGCGGAAGGTATGGGAATTTCTGGAACGAGAATAACTGCCGTGAACATTTCGACTGGCGAATCCCACTCGGCCATCACCAATCCTTTCGGGTACTACTCGGTCGAAGGACTCGTCTCCGAAGCTATCTACATGGTGACCGCAACACACAAGAGGCACACTTTCCTCAATAATCAGAGAACGATAACGGTGAGTGAGGAGATTGCGGGCGTCGATTTCGTAGCTCCGTAGAAAACAGCAGAAAAGAACTCCCATCGAAGATCTTATCTGGGGAGAAGAAAGGCGGCCCGCTTCCAAGCGGCCGCCTTTCACGTTGTATCTTGTTCACAATTTAAGAATCAATCGCTTGCCGCCAGCGGCTGATGCCCGTTTGGGCAGCGGCGTGTTTGGGTACAGTGTTTGTCGATGCGTAAGAGAGAGCGGCGGCAAGTGCGGCAAGGTCGGTCTCGGCCTGATCCGGTTCGGGATGCTTCCGGCGTTCATTAAAGCGGCCGATGAAGCCTGTGTCGAGCTCTCCGCTGATAAACTCCTCGTCCTCCATCACCTCTCTGAAAAACGGCAGCGTCGTCTTTATCCCCGCCACCTCATATTCCCGCAATGCCCGCCGCATCCGGTCGATCGCCTCATTGCGGTCGCGGCCGTATGCACAAAACTTCGAGATCATCGGGTCGTAGTGGATCGAGACCTCGCCGCCCTCGTAAACTCCGCCGTCATCGCGGATGCCCGGCCCGCTCGGCACTCTCAGCCGCTTGATCACACCCGGCGAGGGCATAAAGTTCGTCTCCGGGTCCTCGGCATAAATGCGGCACTCGATGGCGTGCCCGCGAAGCTGGACGTCCTTCTGCTCGATCGAAAGCGGATACCCTGCCGAAACCCGTATCTGCTCGCGAACGAGGTCTATGCCCGTCACAAGCTCCGTTACGGGGTGTTCCACCTGCAGCCGCGTGTTCATCTCAAGGAAATAGAACGAACGGTCCACGTCCGAAACAAGAAACTCGACCGTCCCGGCCCCGACGTAGTTCACCGCCCGGGCGACCATAACGGCACATTCGCCCATCTGCTGCCTCAGCTCGGCCGAATTTATCGGCGACGGAGCCTCTTCGATCACCTTTTGGTGCCGCCGCTGAATCGAGCACTCGCGTTCGCCAAGGTAAATGTGATTCCCGTGCGTGTCCGAAAAGACCTGTATCTCGATGTGCCGCGGCCGCAAGACCGCTTTCTCGACAAACACCGATTCATCGCCAAAGCTCGCCATCGCCTCGCTTCGGGCCGCATCGAGCGCCGAGCCAAGCTCGCCCTCATCCGCAACCAGCCGCATTCCCTTTCCGCCGCCGCCGGCCGAGGCCTTGAGCATTACCGGAAAGCCGATCGCCTTGGCTATCTCTATCGCCCGTTCGTGGCTCGCCACCGGCTCATTCGTCCCCGGCACGACGGGCACTCCCGCCTCGGTCGCAATTATCCGGGCAGAGATCTTGCCGCCCATCGCTTCCATCGCCTCCGGCGGCGGCCCGATGAAGGTCAGCCCGGCGGCCGTCACCTGCCGGACGAACTCGGCATTTTCAGAAAGAAAACCGTAGCCGGGATGTATCGCCTCCGCCCCGGAACGCCGGGCCGCATCAATGATCTTGTCGCCGCGAAGATAGCTCTCCGCCGAAGCGGCCGGGCCGATGTGGTACGCCTCGTCCGCCATCCTCACATGGAGCGCGTCGCGGTCGGGCTCGGAATAGACCGCCACCGTGCGGATGCCCATCTCACGACAGGCACGCATCACCCGGCAGGCGATCTCTCCGCGGTTTGCGATCAGGATCTTTTTGAACATATGTGATGGGGAACGTCGCTAATCGAGCATCGAATTTCCCTGGTTTCTCGGGTCGTAGCGGACGCCGATCTTGGCACCGGGGGCATATTTAAGCGGGTCGGCCTGTTGTTCCTCCGTAAGTAGTTCGGAGGATTCAAAATCCACGCCGTTAAGCGTGTACATGTAGATGACGACCTCGCCGGCCGCGGTCTGCTCGCTGTCAAGTATTCGCCCATCGGTGATCCGGCCGTGCTCGCTCAAGAAGCGACGCCGTTCTGCCTCAAGGTCCGTATTCTTTTTTTTCCTTAGAAATCCGAACATTATTCCTTAATCTACGATCAGCGGCGGCTTTTTCCACCTTGCTCTGATCTTATTTATCGCAGCGAGCACGGCCGGGCGTTTGATTATCCTTGCTTCCAGCGGCCGCTTTCCCGGAATATCGAGCATTATCAGCCCAAGCAGTATCGTCAGAACTCCCTGTCCCGGAACGCCCGGCAAAGACAAGGCTAAGCCGAGCAATATCAAAAACACGCCAAAGACGTTCTTTGCAATGACCGCGCCCCAACGAACCAGCCACGGGCTCCCGACCATGAAATCATCCTGATAATGCGTGCTGAAATAATTCGCCGGTATCTTGACCATCACCACACAGATAGCGGCGAAGCTGAACATTAGCGAGAGCAAAAAGATGCCCACACCGGTCAGCACATTCATCAGCGTCAGCGATTCAATGAATGACCAAAACCACTCGACCATACAACGTTAAACCGGCCTGCCCTCTAGCTTTCTAAATTCCTTCCAAATGAAATACATCCGATGCACAAGCGTCCAGATCGAGCCGATCGCGAGCACCCAGAGCACCTGCGGCATTCGGTTGAACCACCAGACGTCCGAATTCCAGTCCCAGGTCGAAAGTGCCCCGATTATCAATAGCACGATCCGCTCCGGCCGCTGCAGAAAGCCGACATTTGCCTTAACGCCAAGAGCCTCCGAACGCGCCGTCGCGTAGCTGACAAGCACCGACGCGATCATCGCCACGCCCGCGAGTATCACGTTAACGATCGAATGCTGCGGCGTGTTCCCGGCGTAAAAGACCATTATTCCGAGGATCGCGACCATATCCGAAAGCCGATCGAGTGTCGAATCGAGAAACCCGCCGAATTTCGTGACATTGCCGGTCAGCCGGGCGACGTTGCCATCAAGCATGTCAAAAACATTTGCGACTATGAGGACGATGCCCGCCCAAAAGAACTCGCCCATACCGAACAAAACGCCGCACGCGATGTTGATCATCACGCCAACGGTCGTCAGTAAGTTTGGCGATACGCCAAGCGACGCGAGTCCGCGGACCATCGCGTTCAATATCTGGATCGGAATCTTTCCTATGCTCGCACCAAGCATCTCTCTATGCGCCCAATTCCGGTACGAAAAGACCCGGCGTTTCAGTTCTAGTCTATCTCGTGAATGGTCGTCAGCCGTGTTACCTCAAAGGTGCGCCAGCCGTTCGGGGTCTTTACGCGAACCTCATCGCCCTCTTCGCGGCCGATCAACGCCTGCCCGATCGGCGAGACGGTCGAGATCTTCCCGTTCTCGGGGTCGCTCTCTTCGGAGGTGACAAGCCGATAGGTGATCTTCTCCTCGGTCTCGATCTCAAAAAGAACGACCTCCGAGCCGTACGCGATCCGGTCGGTCGGGATCTTTGAAAGATCGATCGAATCGACCTCGTTGATCCGGGTGAGTACCTGCGCGATCCGCGCCTGAACGAACGACTGCCGCTCGAGGGCCGCTTTGTACTCTGCATTCTCACGCAGATCGCCGAACTCACGTGCCTTCTGTATCTCCTTCGGAAGCTTGAAGTGAAGCTCTTCCTCGAGTATGTCGAGTTCGTCCTTTAGCTTTTTTCTTATTTCTTGCATTTAAATAGATCTTTCCGTTAACTATCTGATTCGGCCGGCGAAGCGAACGAAATGCCAATGTCGCGGGCCGTCCGGACAAGCTGGCCATCGATCGGCACCGTCTTCAGGTTCGCGACCGCTTCCGAGATCGGCACGGTCACGATGGTCGAAGCCTGAAAAGCCACCATCTTTCCGGTTTCGCCCTCGGCCAGTGCCCGCACGGCACAGGCTCCGAAGTTTGTCCCGAGCATTCGGTCGAATGCATTCGGACTTCCGCCCCGCTGCAGATGACCCAGCACGACGCACCGCGTTTCTTTACCCGTTAGTTCCTCGACCTTGCGGCGGACATAATCGCCGACGCCGCCGAGCCGCGTGTGCTTGGCGTCTAGATACATCTCGCCGCCGCCGACCTCCATCGCCCCTTCGGCAACGACGATGTTTGTGAATTTCGAGCCGTTCGCTTCCCGCTCTTTCACTTTCTTGACGACCGAGTCGAAGGAGAAAGGTATCTCGGGTATCAAAATGATATCCGCGCTTCCGGCAAGCCCGGCGTGCAAAGCGATCCATCCCGTATGGCGGCCCATCACCTCGAGGATCATCACGCGGTCATGCGAGGCGGCCGTCGTATGAAGCCGATCGAGCGCCTCGGTCGCGATATCGATCGCCGTCATGAAGCCGAAGGTCAACTCGGTAGCGGCGAGGTCATTATCGATGGTCTTCGGGACGCCGATGACCGGAAAGCCGCGTTTATCGAACTGCTCTGCTATCGCCAGCGTTCCTTCGCCGCCGAGGACGATCAACGCCTCGATCCCGAGAATGTCGAGATTCGCAAGAGCTTCCGAGATCGGCATCTCCGGAAAGACCGGAACGCCGTCCTCCATCTTCACAAAGCTGCCGCGGTTGCGGGTGCCGAGTATCGTCCCGCCCTTGGGCAGGATGCCGCTGACCGTCTTCGGCGTAAGCTGAAGTGTGCGCGTCTCGCCGAGAATGCCTTCAAAGCTATCCTCGATGCCGATGACCTTCATCCTGTATTCATTGACGGCCGTTCGCACGACCGCCCGAATAACAGCATTTAGTCCCGGGGCGTCTCCGCCGCCGGTTAAAACTCCGATCGTTTTATACATAAAGAGCTGAACTTCGAATATTTTACTCTATCGGACCGCAAAGGCTGAATTCGGCCGAGCCGAAATCGTGCCCTTCAAAGAAAACGGACGAACCTGAATGCCAAGCCCGTCCGCTATGTCGTTATTTTATGGCCACTCTACTTAGAGGCGAAATTGTTCCCAACGTACTGCCGTGCTTCGGGCATCACCTCGACCGCCTTGAGCACCTGAGGATCATTCTCGAGAAGCACCTGGATTCCAGCCTCATTCGAATAGTTCGCCGTCGCGATCTCCATTCGCAGCCTCATCCGGGCATAATCGGCCTCGGCGGCAATGTTCTCGGCCGTCAGAGCGTTTTCCTTGTTCGCTAGCGTATACGCCCGGAAGGCATCGAAAAGCTTATCAGTGATCGGGAAGGCGTCCTTGGCGATCGACCATTGCTGATTCTGCTTGTCCACCTTATAGCTTTCAAGGCCATTGATCTTGCCCGCAACCAACTGCCGGACGAAAAAGAACGCGGCATCATTGATGCGGAAACGCATTTGATTGAACGCCTGGCCCTTAACGGCGACGTCCGGCTCGATGCCTCGGCCACCCATCAGTACGCGGCCATCCGGAAGCGTCACCGGCACGCCCGCCGGCTTCGGCCGCGGAGCATCCTCATCCTCGCTTGGCCGCCATTGGTAAAATACTCATAGATCGAACCGGTCGAGTAATCTCGCTGGAGCGATCGGCCGAACGGCGTATAAAACCTTGCGGTAGTCAGCGTCAATCCCGTCCCATAAGGCAGCGGGAAAACACGCTGGACGAGCCCCTTCCCAAAGCTATCGCTGCCGACAACCAGCCCTCGGCGATAGTCCTGCACAGCACCGGCAACGATCTCCGAAGCAGAAGCGGATCCGCCATTGACCAACACAATCAGCGGCAACCGATTCGGCTCGTCGCCGCGCGACCTTTGCTCCTGGCTGATCGCATAACGCGAGCGGCCCTTGACCGAAACGACCGTTTGCCCAGACGGAATGAACTTGCTTACAACGTCGATCGCCTGCGGCAAAAGCCCGCCCGGATTTCCGCGGACGTCGAGCACAAGGCTCGTCATCCCGCGTTTCTGCAGGTCTTCGATGGCGTCCTTCAGCTCAGCCGAGGTCGTTTCCTGAAAGCCTCCGGTCAGGCCGATATAGCCGACACCATCTGATAGCAAAAAGTAATTGCGGATCGAGGGCAACGGGACGCCGCCGCGGGTTATCTCAAATTCGACCGGAGCTGCCGACGCGGCCCGCTCGACCTTCACCTTTACTTTGGTCCCGCGTTCGCCGCGAACGTTGTTTGAAACCTGTGCACTTGTCCATTCGCGGGCATCCTTGCCGTCAACGTCTATGAACCGGTCGCCATACCTGATGCCAGCCTTATCTGCCGGCGTTCCCGGGATAACCGACTGGACGTAAACACCGTCGCGGTGCTGCAAAATAGAAACGCCGATGCCGTAAAACTGCGAGGACTGCTCCTCATAAAGCTTTCTGAATTCGTCGCGGGTAAAGAACTGCGAGTGCGGGTCTAGCGTCCAGAGCATGCCCTGAATTGCCGACTGCAGCGTCTTTTCACTGTCCGGTTTGCTGACGTAATTGTTCTCGATCACCTCGAGGGCTTCGCGAAAATCTGCGGCGACCTTGCCAGGCGTTACGCTCGTATCGGCCTGCGTCGCGGACGGGAACTTGCCAAAAACCCCGCCGACAACGGCCCCAAGGGCAATGATCAGTACTGCATAAAGAAAATAACTTCTGGTCATTAATACCGTCCCGTAATGCTCGAATATAGCATAACTTAGTCGCTCTAAGCCGAGCAATGGTTGCCGCGAAAGCCATCCTCAGCGGCCCGGCGGGCTGCGGCCAAAGATAAATACGCCCGCGGGACGGGAAAGTTCTGAATCCGGGCGTGCGATAGCAGTTTACAAACTGTTAATCTGTGGGTACTATTTGAGCTTTTTATGGGCATTGAGGTCTCGATCGTAATACCGGCGTACAACGAAGAAGAGCGGCTCGGAGCGACCGTCCGCGAGGTCTTGAGGTACATTGCCTCGACCGGCCGCTCGGCCGAGGTGATAGTAGTCGATGACGGCTCTTCAGACGACACTGCAAAGGTCGCGGAAGATGCGTTCGGCGAACTGCCCGAAGTTCCCGGCCGCGTAATCCGTTATGAAAAGAACCGCGGGAAAGGCTACGCGGTCAAGACCGGCCTGCTTGCCGCTGAGGGTCGGATCGCACTTTTCTCGGACGCCGATCTTTCCACGCCGATCGAGGAAATGCCTAAGCTCATCGATCCGATCAAGGCCGGCGAATTTGACGTTACCTTCGGCTCGCGGGCACTCGACCGTTCGCTGATCGGCACCCATCAACCCTGGCGTCGCGAGCAGGGCGGCAAGGTCTTCAATCTCGTCGTCCGCGTAATGACCGGGATGCCCTTCTGGGACACACAGTGCGGATTCAAGGCGTTCGACCTCGATAAATTTCGTCCGCTGCTCGACGTGATGCAGATCGAACGCTTCGGCTTTGACGTCGAGTTTCTCTACGTCGCACGTCTCCGCGGCCTCCGGTTAAAGGAAGGCTGTCCCGCGCGCGTTTGCGAGGTCCGCCAGTGCCGAATGGAATCTATGAAAATAGGCCCTCGAGCGTATAATAGATATGAACTGGGAAACGCATTACCTCGGGGGTCGGAAAAGGGCCGGCACAGGGACCTGCGGGGGTTGAGTTCATACTTGACCGATTTGCCGAGGGTTGGACCGAGAAGGATATTTTGGACAACTATCCGCGGATCGGAACATCGACGACTGCAGTCCCCAGCAATGATCGCATTTTTAGCCGATGAGCATATTCCGTTCGCGACGATCCGAGCACTCAGGGACGCCGGTTTCACCGTAGTTTCGGTAAGCGAAGAATATGCCGCATACAAAGATATTGAGCTTCTTCGGATAGCCAACGAGAGAAATTTGGTCGTCATTACCAATGACAGCGATTTCGGGGCCTTCTTGGAAAGATTGAGTTGTGGGGTCTTGCTTTGGCGAATGGCCTCTTCCGGACGTCGGACTTTCGTACGTTCAGTGTCATTTCCCGAACAAAGTTCCGACAGCGACCTTTGTAACGTTAGTTCTCCCAGGAACTTGGTTGCAATCTTAATTGCGGGCGAATGATTTCACTCGTCTGCTTTGAATTCCCTCTGTGACCACTGTGCTCTCTGTGATAAATTCTATCTATAATGACCGCACGCCTTAACGTAAACATCGACCACGTCGCCACGATCCGCGAGGCCCGCAAGACCATCGAGCCGAGCATCATAACCGCCGCCGTCATCTGCGAACAGGCCGGTGCCAACGGCATTACGGTCCACCTCCGCGGCGACCGCCGGCACATACAGGACCGCGATATTGAGCTGCTCCGCGACGTCGTCACGACCTACCTTAATGTCGAGATGGCCGCGACCGACGAGATGCTTGCCATCGCCGAACGCACTCGGCCGGACGCCGTCTCGCTTGTACCCGAAAAAGCCGAACGAGGTGACGACCGAAGGCGGGCTCGACGTTATCGGCAACTTTGACGTGATCAAGAACGCCGTCGAGCGGCTAAAGGCGGCGGGCGTTTTTGTTAGTATTTTCATTGACCCGGCCGCCGACCAGATCGAGGCAGCAAAGAACGCCGGGGCACAGCAGGTCGAACTCTGCACCGGCGAATATGCCGAACTTACCCTCGGCTCGCGGGCTATGCATGGCGAGGTGAACGCCGAGCCGCCGCCGAGGTCGAACGCATCCGCAACGCCGCCGTCCACGCCCGCTCGCTAGGCCTCATCGTCGCCGCCGGCCACGGCCTAACCTATCGCAACATCGCCGCCCTCGCCGCCATCCCCGAGATCACCGAATTCAACATCGGCCACAACATCATCTCCCGCTCCGTCTTCGTCGGCCTCAGCGAAGCCGTCCGAGAAATGATCACCGCTCTTCGTTAGTATGATAATATTTTGACGAGGTTAGCGTATGGCAACTGCTCTCGAAAATGATGATCAGCTCAAGGATGCTTTCAAGGCCGCGATAGTTGAGGTCCTGCAAGAGCGAAAAGACCTTATCCGCGACATCATCGAAGATATCATCGAAGATGCCGCCCTTGTGCGAGGCATCGAGCAAGGTTTAGCTTCACCAAGCGTCACTCGCGAACAGATATTTGAGATTCTGGAGCCCGCGAATTGAAGGTCGAATTCCGCGACAGTTTTTTGAAGGACCTTCGCTCCATTGAAGATAAGAAGCTTCTTTCGAAGGTACGCATCGCGATCGAAGAACTTGAGGCAGCAGAAGGAATTCTCGAACTAAGAAACGTGAAAAAGCTTCGCAGGGGTAGGAACTTTTATCGTATTCGCCTAGGCGACCACCGAATCGGATTCGCCGTCGAGGAAGAGTCGATCGTTCTAGTCCGCATCCTGAACCGCAAGGAGATCTATCGATTTTTCCCCTAACCGCACCGTCTTTTGCCCTCAAAGTAGTGACTGATGTCAGGAAACTAGAAGGTATAGGGAACACTTTCGTTGAATCGGTGTCTAAATGTTTGTGAACAGATTTCTGCATCTTTTGCTCGGCATTTCGTTCGTATTGGTCGGCCTGGGCGATCTCAATAGGGTTTCAGGACAACCTGAGAATCGACCGGTCGATTGCCCGTCAGGCTCAAAATTACAAAAACCGAAAAATGGAAACAGCATTGTGTCTTTCGGAGTTCTGAATGCCCGAGCCATCGAATTGGTCAAGCCCGATTATCCGGCCGCAGGAAAGGCCATGAATGTTAGCGGCAAAGTGACGATCGGTATCGTTATCGATCCCTGCGGACGCGTTCACGAAGCAAAAACGGTATCCGGACATCCGTTTCTCGTAAGCAGTTCGGTCATTGCCGCACTTCGATCAAGTTTCTCGCCCGTAACGCTCAGTGGAAAACCGATCTGGGTTCAAGGAATAATCGTTTACAATTTTCAGCCACTGAGGGCCAACTGGCTTCAGATCGGTTTCATGTCCGATTCGGCGAAAATGCTGGACTCATATCTGCCGGCAGGCTTTGAAAGGGCACGAACCGAACTCGGGGATATGGAGGGGGAAAATGCTTTCCTGAGCGTGAACCCTATAGTGATCGAACTGATCCGCAACAAGCTCTCAGCCGATCAAAGAAGCCTTTGGCTTTTTGATACCGGTAGAGCACTAAAGGAACTCTCACGCGATAATTCGCTTTCACACAGAAACCGATTGCTCGAACTGATAGGAAGCTCTCCATACGATATCTCACCGCCACTCATGAAACTTCTCACACCTTTGGCTGAAACTGCGGATTCGAAAGAGTTCCGCGAAGGACTGAGCAGAATTGAAAACCGCATGTATAACCTCGGCCTATAGCTCGAGCTACTTTGCATTCGCGGCCATCCTAATGCGTAAAATCAAAGGCACCAATCTTTAACGGGCTTGAACCTGTAGCAATCGCGGTCGCTAAAGCACGGCCTTAAGTGCCTGGCCGGTGTGGCTTTTGCGGACACGGGCGACCTCTTCGGGGGTTCCGGTCGCTACGACGCGGCCGCCGCCGGAGCCGCCTTCGGGGCCGAGGTCGATGATGTAGTCGGCGGATTTGATGACGTCGAGGTGGTGCTCAATGACGATCACCGTATTGCCGGTATCGACCAGCTTCTGAAGCACATCGAGCAACTTGTGGACATCGGCAAAGTGCAGCCCGGTCGTGGGTTCGTCGAGGATGTAGATGGTCTTTCCTGTCGCTCGTTTCGATAGTTCCTTGGCGAGCTTTATGCGTTGGGCCTCGCCGCCGGAGAGCGTCGTCGAGGACTGCCCGATCTGGATATAGCCGAGGCCGACATCGATCAGCGTCTCAAGCTTTTGCCTGATCTGCGGGATGTTCTCAAGCAGCGGCAGAGCGTCCTCGATGGTCGTCTCAAGAAGGTCGGCGATCGAAAGCCCCTTGTATTTTACGGCGAGAGTCTCGCGGTTATAGCGGTGTCCGCGGCAAACGTCGCAGGTGACGTAAACATCGGGCAGAAAGTTCATCTCGATCCGCTTCATCCCGTCGCCCTCGCACCCCTCGCACCGGCCACCCTTTACGTTGAACGAAAAACGGCCGACCTTGTAGCCCCGCTGCCGCGATTCGGGCAGCATTGCGTAAAGCTCGCGAATCGGCGTGAAAAGCCCGGTGTAGGTCGCGGGATTTGACCGCGGCGTGCGGCCGATCGGCGATTGGTCGATCTCGATTATCTTGTCAACAAGATCAAGCCCTTCGATCGATCCATGCTCGAGAGGCGTCACATTCGAACCGTAAACGTGGCGATAAAGTGCGGGGTAGAGAATGTCCTCGACCAGCGTCGATTTGCCCGAGCCCGAAACGCCGGTCACCACCGTCAGCAGCCCGAGCGGAAACTCGACGTCGATGTTCTTTAGGTTGTGAGCATTGGCTCCGCGCACCTTGATGCGATTGCCGTTCGGCAGCCGGCGAAACTCGGGGATCTCGATCTTTATCTCGCCCTTTAGGTATTTTGCCGTCAGCGAAGTCCCGGACTTGGCGATCTCCTTCGGCGTGCCCGAGGCAACGACCTCGCCGCCATGCGTGCCCGCCAGCGGCCCGAGGTCAACAACATAGTCGGCGTGCTCGATCGTCTCCTCGTCGTGCTCAACGACGAGCACCGTGTTGCCGAGGTCGCGAAGCTCGCGGAGCGTTTGGAGCAAACGCATGTTGTCCCGCGGATGAAGGCCGATGCTCGGTTCATCGAGCACGTAAAGCACGCCGCGGAGCTGCGATCCGATCTGCGTCGCGAGCCGAATTCGCTGACCTTCCCCGCCCGAAAGCGAGGCCGATGGCCGATTGAGCGTAAGATAGCCGAGCCCGACGGCGTCGAGAAAACGCAGCCGGCTGTTGATCTCTTTCAGCACAAGCCCGGCGATCTTCTCTTCCCTTTCGGTCAGCCGCACCTCGGCAAAACGCTTCAGCGAATCGGCGATCGGGAGTGCCGTATATTCACCGATGCCCATTCCATTTACCCTTACCGCAAGGCTTTCGGGCTGGAGCCTCGCACCGCCGCAGCCGGGGCACGGCACAGGAGCGACGAGCTCGAGCAGGGCCTCGCGAGTCTTTTCGGAAGGCGGCGTTTCAAGCCGCTCCTTCATCGCCGTCAGTGCTCCTTTCCATTCGCTCTCGTACTTATAATCGCCCTGGCGAAAAGTGAGCCGTTTCTTTGTCCCGAAGAGAAAAGCTTTCCGGATCTCGTCCGGCAGCTCGCGAAATGGCGTTTCGATCAGGGCCTTTTGGTCGCTCGTCTCGTCAGGAGCATCGTTCTTTCGGCGCCTCTTTTTGGCCGGGGCCTTGCGGGCCTTTGCGGTAGTCGCTTTCGGCGCTTCGAGCTTGTCGCCTTCAACAAAACGTTCAATGATCGCGAGCAATGCCGAGCGAAGAAACGCCGCACCCGGAGCGGTCCGCTCCGCCGAGAAATTCGATCCGGCCGGCGGCAACGCTTTCATCGGGAACGATCTTATTGACGTCGATCTCCATCACCGTGCCGATGCCCTGGCACCGCTTGCAGGCTCCGTATGCCGAGTTGAACGAGAACGACCGCGGCTCAAGCGTGGCGATATTTATCCCGCAATTCACGCAAGCCATTCGCTCTGAATAAAGCTTCTCTTCGCCGTCGATCACCGAAACCAAAACGCCGCCGTTGGTCAGCTTAAGCGCCGTCTGCACCGATTCCGTCAGCCGCTCGCGGACGCCTTCTTTGATCAGCAGGCGGTCAACGACGACCTCTATCGTATGGTTTCGCCGCTTGTCGAGAACGATCTCCTCATCAAGCTGCCGTATCTCGCCGTCGATCCTCGTCCGCACGTAGCCGTCCTTGTGAAATCGCTCGAGCTCTTTCTTAAATTCGCCCTTGCGGCCCCGGACGACCGGAGCAAGTATCATCACCCGCTCGCCGACGGGCAGGTCGTGAATACCCGCCACGATCTGATCGACCGACTGGCGCGTTATCGGCTCGCCACACTGATGACAATGCGGCTGCCCGATCGAGGAAAAAAGCAGGCGAAGGTAATCGTAGATCTCGGTCACCGTCCCAACGGTCGACCGCGGCGATCGAGAGACGGTCTTCTGTTCGATAGAAATTGCAGGCGAAAGGCCCTCGATCGAGTCAACATCCGGCTTCTCAAGCTGATCCAAAAACTGGCGGGCGTAGGCAGAAAGCGATTCGACATACCGCCGCTGCCCTTCGGCATAAATGGTATCGAAGGCCAACGATGATTTCCCCGAACCCGAAAGCCCGGTTATGACCGTGAGCTTGTCGCGAGGGATGTCAACGTTTATGTTTCGAAGATTGTGCTGGCGTGCCCCGCGAACGGAGATCTGCTTAATGCTCATTACGGTGTAAAACTGCGTGTATAACCGAAACGAGTATGTTAGCAAATTCGATGGGGCCATGCGAACGGTTCACAGCCTTCAAATCGATCACATTTTATGCTATTTTTTAACAAGGATTAATATTATGGCAGTCACCAACCTGAGCATTTCGTTGCCCGACACAATGCGAACATTCATCGAAGAAAAGATCAAACGCGATGGTTACGGGACCATCAGCGAGTATCTCCGCGACCTGATCCGAGCCGATGAACGACGCGAGGCTGAATACTACGACCGCCTGATCGCAGAAGCCTACGCAAGCGGGCCATTTATTGAGCACACGAAACAAGACATCGAAGCGGCTAAGGCTGAAGCGATCAAACGGATCAAACAGCGAAAGAGCGGCAAATGAAGATCTTCCGCTCTTCCCAGACTTACGAAGACATTGTCGAGATCGCCGCCTGGCTCGGTGCCGAGGATGAAGCGATCGCGTCCCGCTTTTTTGATCACTACGAATCAACGTTAACGGCGATCGCTAAAACTCCAAAGATCGGAGCTCCGCGAAGGTCGCTCTCGGGCGTAAATTATCGGCTTTGGTTCGTCAATGGATTCGAGAAAGTATTGATCCTTTACGAAGATCATCCCGATGAGATCCGCATACTGCGAGTGATACATTCCGCCCGCGACTACACGAGGTTCATCTAAATGAAATGAAGCACGGCCCAGAGCACCGCAGCGGCGAGCACGACCCAGAGCACAAGCCCGAGGGCGAAGGGCCGCCAGCCGACACGTTTGAGCATCTCTTTTGAAAGGCTGAGGCCGATTAGAAAAAGCGTGATGGTGAGCCCCGCCTTTGCGAGATTTACCGCCGCATCAAAGAGGCTTGGCTGGACCCAGAGCGGTGCGTAAGTTCGAACCGCAGCGGCTCCGACAAAAAGAAAAATGAACCAAGGAATCGCGACCTTGGTCTTTGAATCCCCATCGCGATAAGCAAATGCCAGAGCGATCGCGAGCGGGGCTATCCAAAGCGCTCGGGCGAGCTTCACGGTGGTCGCGACTGCCAGCGATTCGCTGCCAAAAACCGTCGCCGCCCCGACCACCGAACTCGTATCCTGTATCGCAAGTGCCGCCCACATTCCGAACTGCATTTGTGTCAACCCGATCGCACTTCCGATAAGCGGAAAAGCGAAAAGAGCAACGGCGTTGAGAACAAAAATAGTCCCGAGCGAGACCGACATCTCGTCGTTCTCAGCCTTGATCGCCGGCCCGACCGCGGCGACCGCACTTCCGCCGCAGATCGCCGTCCCGCACGAGATAAGCGTCCGGATCCGCGATGGCAAGGACAAAAACCTCCCGACAAGATAGCCGAGGAGCAAGGTTCCGAAGACCACTGCGACAATGAAAACGATTCCGTTTTTGCCGGCCTGATAGACCGCACCGAGATTCATCCCGAAGCCGAGCATAGCGACCGAGCCCTGCAGAAGATATTTCGCAGGCTTGCCTGAAAGATCGGGGAATGGATTGCCGAGAGTAAGTGCCAGCACGAGCCCGATAGCCAAGGCCACCGCCGGCGACCCGTAAGGCGAGAGCAAAAATAGTACGGCTAAAACGAAAATGAGCTTTGCAGCGGTCATACAAAGCTCACAAGTATAAGTTGATTTACGTGAAAAAGATAATGCGCTTCAGGTCAGAGCCGAACGACTGAATTTCTATTTCGCTTTTCCCTGATTGGCGACGGCCTCTTGTGCGGCCCGGATCGCTTCCTGGTCGCCTAAGTAATAGCTGTTCAACCGCTTCAGGTCGCCATCGAGTTCGTAAACAAGCGGCACGCCGGTCGGGATATTTAGGTTCACGATCTCCTCGTCCGAGATGCCGTCCAGATGCTTTACCAATGCTCGCAGGCTATTGCCGTGTGCCGCAACGATCAGCCGCTTCCCTGCCTTCACCTTTGGACCGATCTCGTTTTCCCAGTAGGGCACAACACGCTCGACGGTGTCCTTCAAACACTCGGCCTTCGGAAAATTCTCGATCCCCGCATAACGAGGATCATTCCCGAGATATCGCTCATCCGATTCGTCCAACTCCGGCGGCGGAACGTCGTAGCTCCTTCGCCAGATCAGCACCTGTTCATCGCCATATTTCGCCGCGGTCTCTGCCTTATCAAGCCCCTGCAAACCGCCGTAGTGCCGCTCATTGAGCAGCCACGACTTCGTCTCCGGGATCCACATCAGGTCCATCTCGCTGAGCACCAGCCAAAGCGTCCTGATCGCCCGCTTCAGCACCGATGTGTATGCCTCATCGAACGTAAACCCCTCGGCCTTTAGCAATTCACCCGCCGCCTTTGCCTCGGCAATTCCCTTCTCGGAAAGATCGACGTCCTTCCAACCGGTAAACCGATTTTCCTTGTTCCACTGGCTCTCGCCGTGACGAATTAGAACTAATTTATGCATTCTCAAATCTTAAGCCGAAAACATTTTTTCTAAAAGCCGTAAGCTTTTAGCCTTAAGCTCTTAGCCCATATCGGAACTCCTGGCTTACAGCTTACGGCTAACGGCTTAGAGCTATTTTTCTAACCTCACCCACAAGATAGAGCGAGCCGGTAACCAAAATTAGCTCTGTCGATCCCGCGGCCGCCAGGGCATCTTCAACCGAGTTCGTTGTGACTATCTTTTCCGCGTCAAAGCCCTCAGGCACGAACTCCAAAAGCTCCTCGCCGGTCATCGCGCGTGAATTTACGGGTTGCGTCAATATCAATCGTTCAGCCCGCGGCCAAAGTATCTCTGCGATCTCGGCAACGTCTTTGCCCCGCATCGCGCCGAAGATCATTGCGAGCGGCCGCTTTTCAACATACGTGAGATAGGCTACCAGCGCTCTAGCTCCGGCTATGTTGTGGGCTCCGTCGAGCAAAACATTGTCGATGTATTCAAGCCGCCCTGGATGGATCGCAGTGTTGAGCCCTTTACGAATATTTTCATCCGTGATCGGAAAATGCTTTTCGCAATATATCCGCCACGAGGATCGCGACTTCGGCATTCGCGACCTGGTGAGCACCGAGAAGGCTCAGGTTACTTGTAAGAGATCGCAGGGGCATCCCAAGTGCGCTTTCGTCAAAAACCACGGCTGTCTCACGCACAAAAACACCTCTACTATGTGCCTCTCCGATCACGCCCTCGAGAACGTTCATCACCGCAGGCGATTGCCGGCCGATCACCACGGCTTCGGTCTGTTGGCGGATTATCGCCGCCTTTTCCGCCGCGATCTGTTCGATCGTATCGCCGAGGTATTCCTGATGGTCGAGGTCGATCTGCGTGATGGCGGCTATCTCTGCATTGGCGGCGGTTGTTGCATCGAGCCTGCCACCGAGACCGGTTTCGAGTATTGCGAGTTCAACCTTAGCCTCAGCAAAAGCAAGCAAAGCGATCGCCGTCACCTGTTCAAAGAACGTCGGACGATACGCAAGCCGTCCATCTGACAAAAGCCGCTCAGAAGTCTCTCGCACATGGGTAGCGAGCCGTGCAAAATCGCCTTCGCTAATATCGGCCCCGTCGATCTTGATCCGTTCGGTTATCGAGACAAGATGCGGTGAAGTGTAGAGCCCTCGCCGAATGTCCGCTTGGCCGCAGATCGAATCAAGAAAAGCGCAGACCGACCCCTTACCGTTCGTCCCCGCGACCTGCACCTTCAAATACTTTTCATGCGGATTTCCAAGCTCAGCCAATAACGTACGGATATTCTCCAGCCCAAGCTTCATCGCCTCGACCTCGTTGCCGAGCGAGTACAGATACTTTTCAGACTCCTGAAAATTCACGTGTTATTTGATTGCCAGTAGGCGACGATGATAATTGATCTGGCCGAGGTGATAATTCAGGTGCGTTGCGAGGTGAACCAGGAAGAACTCGGTCGACATCGGATGGCCGAAGACCTCGATCGGGTACGTTTTCTGAAGGTCCTCGTCGGTGATCTTTGCTAGAACCGCTTTGACGTCGGCTGCGGCCGCATCGACCTCCGCTAATAGCGTCGCCCTCGGGACGAACCTTGAACCAAACTCAGCATCGCGGTCGCGAACATATTCCGTCCCGCCTAGCACGGCCCCGAAAAAATGCCGCAGATTCCCCGCGAGATGCAAGCAAAGATTGCCCGCCGAGTTAGCGATCTCGCCCTCGACCCGCCATAGATCGCCTTCATTCGCGTAGGCCTCGACCTCAGCTTTGAGTTTCGCGAGGTCGCGTTCAAAAATTTCGATCAAGACGTTTTGGAGCATCTTTGGATCAGGCCGCTTTGCGGTCGTGCATCATAAAACCAAGCAGGCGAATGATCGCCGTTCGCATTTCTCTGCGGTCAACTACCAAATCGACCATTCCGTGTTCTAGCAGGAATTCGCTGCGTTGGAAGCCTTTTGGGAGTTTTTGTCGGATCGTTTGTTCGATGACTCGCGGGCCGGCAAAGCCGATGAGCGCTTTTGGTTCGGCGATTATCACGTCGCCGAGCATTGCAAAGCTCGCCGTAACGCCGCCGGTGGTCGGATCTGTCAGCACGGAGATGAACGGCAGTCCGGCTTTGTCGAGCAGCGAAAGAGCCGCCGAGATCTTGCCCATCTGCATCAGCGAGAGCGTGCCTTCCTGCATCCTCGCTCCGCCCGAGGCAGAGAAAATGATGACCGCTCCTTTATTCTCGAGAGCCCGCTCGATCTGCCGCGTGATCTTTTCTCCGACCGCCGAGCCCATCGAGCCGCCAATGAACGACATATCCATCGCCGCTGCGTAAACAAGATGCCCGCCGACCTTTCCGCTGCCTGAAATGATAGCTTCCGGCAGCCCCGAGGACGCCTTGGCCGCCTCGATCCGGTCCTTGTAAGGCTTCGTGTCAACAAACCCGAGCGGGTCGGTCGAGGTGACCTCGTCGTCAACCCGCTCATATTTGCCGTCGTCAAAGAGCGCGTCCAACCGCTCGATCGCCGAGTAACGAAAATGGTGACTGCAATGCGTGCAGACCTGCTGCGACTCGATCAGCTCACGCTTATACAACGGATTTTCGCAATCCGGGCATTTAATAAAGATCCCGGACGTGTTAACCGTCCGCTCTTCCTCGGGCTGTGCAGCGTCGATCTTCGGTTTGTCTCGCCTAAACCAGGCCATAAATTCTCACGATCACGTCAGGCATTCCTAACCGCAATGCTGCGGCATGGGCCTTTCTCTTTTTGGCTAAATAAGCTCTAAAGATTAACACATTCTAAATCCAACCGTATGTGCCGGTCACCTTAGCACAGCTAGCATCTGTTCGTGTATCGTGCCATTGCTCGCCACGATCGGCGGCGCGTAGATGCTGAACGGCGAGCCGTCGTAGTAGCTCACCATGCCGCCGGCCTCTTCTATCAAAAGCTTTCCAGCGGCCACATCCCAGGGATTCAACCCCTCTTCCCAAAACCCGTCGAACCGCCCGCATGCCACGTAAGCAAGGTCGATCGCCGCCGAGCCGTCGCGGCGAACTCCGCGTGACGTCAGCAAAAACTCGGTAAGATGCCGGGCAAATTTCTCGCGATGCTTGATGTCATAGGGAAACCCGGTCACAAGCAAAGCATTCCCAAGCTCGTCCGTCGCCGAAACGCGGATCGGCTTTCCGTTGAGCGTGGCTCCGCGGCCTTTCTCGGCCGTAAAAAGCTCATCTCGGGTCGGGTCGTAGGTCACACCGAGCACGACCTCGCCTTCGTGTTCAAGCGCAATGGTCACGCAAAAGCACGGATAGCCGTGGGCGTAGTTCGTCGTTCCGTCGAGCGGATCGATTATCCATTTGTGCCCGCCGTCAACGCCGGTGACGACCGCATTTCCGGCTTCCTCGGCGAGAATTGCGTGGCGCGGAAAATGCGATTTGATCCGTTCCACGATCAACGCCTCCGAGGCAAGATCGGCCTCGGTCACAAGGTTGATGTCGCCCTTTTTCGTGACGGTTTCGATACGTCCGAACTTCTCAAGCAAAACACGCCCGGCGTCCCGGGCGGTCTCGATGGCAAAATTGAGCATAAAAATTCCTGAACCGCCTAGCGGAAGAATATATCGACGTAGTCCGTCACACCATCGCAGGGATTCTGCATCTGCTGTAGCCGCCAGTATTTTCGCGTGCCCGTGACTCGGAACGTGAACGTTCCTTCGCGAACGCACGGCTCGCCATTGTTGATGTGACTGACCTGCGTCGTGATGGTGCCGTTCATTGTGAACTCGCGGGCCTTGATCGTTTCGATCTCGCCGGTAATGGTAACGAAATCAGTATTGCCGCGGCCCTTCTGCTCGCCTTTGATCGAATAAAGTCCGTTTCGCAGTGTGACGTTTGCCCTTCCGAAATAGTCCCAGCTTATCCACTGCAGCGCGAACATATGCCGACCGACCAGCGAGCTTCCGTGCGGCCGCCCGGTCTTGAACCTCAGTTTTGCGGCTGGGCGATCGCCGCAGATGAACCGAAAAGAACTAAAGCCAATGCCAAAAACGCGATCCTTGATCTCATATTCTTATTTCGTTCCTATAAAATTTTCCGCAACGCGAAGAAACTCGCGAACCTGTTTGTCCCAGTATGGCCAGTTGTGTGCACCCGGAAGCTGCCGATATTCGTGTGGGATCTTTTTCTCCGCAAGCAGGGCAACGAAATCGCGATTGTTCTGAAAAAGAAAATCTTCCGTGCCGCAGTCAACGTAAAGAAAAGGCATCGCCTTCACCTTTTCCGGAGTGCTCTCGCGGACCATCTTGAATATGTCGTTTGCTGCCCGCGTTTCGCTGTCGGCCGGCCCGAAGACCTCGCCGATCGAACGGATCGAGGATGTGCTCCGCCCTTCTCCGCTCAACGAAGCCGCCCCCAGAGCACCGCTAAAGCTGCCCGCCAGAGCGAACATGTCCGGATACTTTAAGCCAAACTTGATCGCACCGTAGCCGCCCATCGAAAGCCCCGCTATCGCCCTGCCGCCGCGTGTGCCGACTGACCGATATCGCTTTTCGACCTCGGGTATCAGCTCCTTAATGATGTAGCTTTCGTATTTCTCCTCGGCCTTGGTGTGGCTGTCCGTGTACCATCCGTTGCCGCCTTCCGGTGTGACGATAATGAATTCGTGCCCTTCGGCATAGGACGGGAGTTTCGTCAGGTCCGTCCAGTTTCTATACCGGCCAGTCAGCCCATGGAGAAGATAAACCACCGGATACTTTTTGTCTTTTTCGGCCGCATAGCTCTTTGGCAGTACCACCCGATACGGCATCTGACGCCCCATCAGCTTGCTTTCAAGCTCATGTTCGGCAACGTTCGCTGCAAGCGGAGCCGGAGCCGGTGACTGAGCCGATGCCGACCCGATCAGAAAAACTAGACATACCGACAATAGCAACAGCCGTTGATGCATTAATTTGACCATGATTCTCTGATCTACCGATCAAGCCTCGGAGCGATGTATCGACCTCATCCGCTGCCGAGCCTTCTTTGACCGGCGCAGCGTTCCGCCGCGGCCTCGGAACGGGCCGCCCGCCCAGTCCGAAACCTGCTTTAGCGGATGCCATTCAAAGTTTTCAAGCGGCAGCACCTCGGACGATGAATCGCGAAGCCGCAAGGTACTGAACGCGACGAAAAATATCAGGAAATTGAACAACGCTCCGAACATTATCACTACCCAACCAGGTGCAAGTCCCACCATTGCCCGGTCGAAAAAGAGATCCCAGAACCGCTCGCGGTCGGCCGGAGACGTCGATGGGATCGGCGAAGGGTGGAGATAGACCTTCAGCGCCCATGAAAGTGCAAGCAGGATAAATATCCACAAATAGTTTGCCCGCAGCCTTCGCCCGAGAGCTTCCCAGATGCTTATCGTGAAGTGCGGCGAAAGCAGGTCGGCCGAGATATGGTCGGCCCATTCTTTGTCCGGCGGTATCGTTCGGTGCGAAAGCATCGGGGCGAAATAGCCTGTCTCAAGCACCCGCACGCGGTTTGCCCAAACTTCGTAATAGCGGTACCGCCGGGCTTCCATAAATAGGAAGATCGAGACAAGAATCGTGTTTATCGGAATGGCAAAATGCGGGTTGTCCGGCGAGCTGAAGACGAATGAAAGCGTCGCACCGGCGGTAATAACAGCCCAGTTGGTCGTTGCGTCAAGCCGATTTCGCCAGATATTCGACCGGGCGACCTCACCGCGGTAGAAATGGACCATCGCGGTATTAAATTCTGAAAGCGAGAGCTTTTGCGGCACCTGGACCGGCGAGGTCTGCTTCTTGAGGTTACGCTTCTTTACCTCCTCGGCCAATGCCTTGAAAGATTCGGGCAGCGAACTCGTGTGAATGTCTTCTCCGGTTTGGGGTAGATCAAACCGAATTTCGTCCTTCATACCGTGTAAATGGGCCGGTGAACCACGCGCAAGGGCGTTGTGTTAACTTTTAGATTATTCGCAATTCGTTTGCGATGCAAGGAATTCATCGTTTAACCTCTCGGGCGGCCGATTTTCGTAAGCGAGAAGAAGACGCTAAAATCACGCTCGTGGCCGAACACGACGAACATTGGATGGATTTGGCTCTTGAACAGGCACGCATCGCCGCCTCGCTCGACGAGGTGCCGGTCGGGGCATGTGTCGTTTCCGCCGAGGGCGAGTTGCTTGCCGCTGCCTCGAACCGAACAATCGCCGATAGCGACCCGACGGCACACGCTGAGGTGCTTGCGATTCGTGCTGCCGCCGAGCGGATCGGCAACTATCGCCTCACCGGTACGACGCTTTATACGACCATTGAACCGTGTGTGATGTGTGCCGGAACCTTGGTCAATGCCCGCGTCCGGCGGCTCGTATTCGGCGCACCGGATGAACGCTACGGAGCGGTCGTAACGCACTTTGGAGTTTGCGACAGCCCGCTTCTCAATCATCGGCTTGAGATCGCGGCCGGAGTTCGGTTTGAGGAATGCCGGTCGCTGATGAAGGATTTTTTCAGGAAAAAACGGCTTGCTACTTGATATTTTTTCCCGTCGACACGTATTATTAGAAGTTCGCGGAGAGGTGCGAGAGTGGTTGAATCGGGCGGTCTCGAAAACCGTTGTACCCTAACGGGTACCGTGGGTTCGAATCCCACCCTCTCCGCCACAGTTCTTTTTCAGGGTTCTTAAACGTTCAGAAGTTCTTTTCGGGTTCGTCATCGCCGGATCGCTGTTTAAGGATCAGGCTATTTGAAAACTTGCTTTACCATTCGAACTCGGCCCAGCAGTATCACTTTCACTGACATTTCAATTGGAGAAATTGGTATGCCTATAGCAAGAGGTTGGCGGCCGAGTTCAATGGAACTCTTTGGCTCGTTCTGGGCGGTTTGCGGAAAACCGGTGCTCGCGACCAACTACCTAATCTCGGGGATCGGTTTTGCCCGGCGTTTCGCTCGCCTTCGGCCTTACGGTTTTGACCGAGCATTGCGCTAACGGCCACATCTCCGGAGCACGTTTTAACCCGGCAGTTTCGATCGGACTTTGGATAGGAAAGCGTTTTCCGGCGAATGAGCTTTTGCCTTACATCGTCGCCCAGGTGCTCGGAGCAATTGCCGGTGCAGGAATACTCTTCTTGATCGCTACCGGAAAGGACGGATTCTCGGCCGTTTCCGGCGGTTTCGCCTCGAACGGCTTTGGTGCCGGATCGCTCGGCTCGCCCGGCGGATATGCTGCCCACGCGGCATTCGTAGCCGAAGTGGTGATGACGTTCTTTTTCGTCGTTGTGATCCTAGGGGTTACGAGCAAATGGGCGCCGAAAGGCTTCGCCCCTCTTGCGATCGGGCTTTGCCTGACGCTCATTCACCTGATCACGATCCCGGTAACCAACACTTCGGTCAATCCGGCCCGAAGCACCGGACCGGCGTTGATAGTCGCCTTTCAGGGCGGAAGCTGGGCGGTCGAGCAGCTCTGGATGTTCTGGGTAGCTCCGATACTCGGAGCCACGATCGCCGGATTCTTCTACCTTTGGCTTGCCGGAGAGGACGAAGAACCAGCAGCCGTGAAGGCGGAACATGGCGATTCGAGCGGAGATGCCGGAACGTCGCGTTCAGATGATGATGACCACAGCAATTAAGTAGTCCATCTTCAGCTTGTTTGAAAATTTAGGTTTGTGCGGAAAGGTGCAGGAGCGGTTGAACTGGCTACATTGGAAATGTAGTGAACCTCAAAAGGGTTCCGTGGGTTCGAATCCCACCCTTTCCGCCATACAAAAGGAGAAAGGATGAAGGATGAGGGATAAAGGTAATACTCCCATCCCCGTCCTTTTTTCGTTTTCTGCATTTCATGTTCGAATTTCCAGAGGCACTGATTGCTCCCTATGCAAAACAACCTTAAAACTAGGACCAAGGATTACGCAGTCCGGATCATACGGCTTTACTCATCGCTGCCGCGAACTACCGAGGCACAGGTACTCGGAAAACAGATCCTTCGTTCGGGCACATCCGTCGGAGCTCACTACCGCGAAGCGCAGTATTCGAAGTCCGACGCCGATTTCGTAAGTAAAATCCAAGGGGCTCTTCAGGAGCTCGAAGAAACCAGCTATTGGCTTGAAATACTTGTCGAGATGAAACTCTATGATCTGCAGAAACTAGCACCGCTCCAGAAAGAAACTTCGGAACTCATCGCGATATTTGTTACTATCGCGAAGAAAGTGAAGATGCGATGATCAGGAATTCGTCTGAGACAACAATTCGCCCTTCCTGACTTTATCCTTCATCCTTTATCCTTTATCCTTTTCTTTGGTCCCAGGCTCCGCACAAGGGCTGTGGTGTGAACTCCGCTAGGCGAGGAATCGAGCAACGGTAGCATTTTCACCCTGTGTTGCGGTTAAGTCTGGGGCCATCTCTACAAAGCCGGAGTGATAAGACTCCGGCCTTTTTTGGCTCTATCGGTAACTCTCTATGCCATTTTGAATTAGGCTTTTACAACCCGTCCTTCCGTCGCTTCGCCACACCGGTTACGGAACAAGCTCATAAACCCTGACACGTGTTACCTCATCTCCGCCTAACGCCCAATATTTCCAAACACCAAGTTCCCGAACCTTTACCTTAGTGAGACTTACGACTTCCATTTCGACATCTACATCTACGGTATAATTGGCTACATTCTTGTCGTCCAACAAAACAAAAGTATAGTGAAAGGAAACCTTCGAGCCGGTCACAGCTAGTTCCCTGCGCCAAGTTTCATATTCCCGCTGTTTCCCTCTAAGATAAACGGCCGACGGCACCTCCACCGTGGTCGGGCCCTTGCTTCGGATGTGACGGTGAAAACCTGTACCATCCTTCGCAGTCCATGTAGATAGTTGACCGAGAACTCGGACGACCTTTTCGACGGTCATCACATTCTCCGCTTTGAACTGCACCCAATTTATCAGGCTCTTTACATCACCGGCGTCCGGAGCATTCGGCGCCAGCTGTAAATACTTTCGATAGCTTGCTATCGCATCGGTAAATTTCTCGGCCGCTTCCTGCATCTTTCCCAGATTGAAAAAGGCGTCCGGCCAGTCCGGAGCAAGAACGGTAGCCTGTTTGAATTCGTTGATGGCAACCTGAAAGTCCTCAGGCGCTTTTGCCATCTCGACGGCCGCCATTCCTCTGTCGAAATGCCGGCGGGCCTCATCGGATTGCCCGAATGCAGGAAAAGAAAACAACAGCACGGCCGGGATGAAAAATAACACTGCGAGATTCCTGCCCATTTCACACCTCACTTTTTCGGGATCGGCGGGAGCTTATTCGCCTCCCATGCCTGCAGGTTTTTTTCGTACTGCAGCATCGAATGGCAATCGAGGCTTGGTAGTTTCGAACACTCGAACTGGACAACCTGTAAACCGTTTGCTCTGAGGGCTTCCGGCACTGTTTCTGAGGTGCCGGCCCCGAAGACTGCTCCCATTACCTTCGCAACTGCGATCGGGTCGGTCATTCGATTGTCAACCCATGTACCGACCTTTGTTACGGCTGTTCCCGGCTCCGGCGATGAAAATACCCAGGAAGCAGCCGGCACCGGGTCGCCGTTATTTATGAACACCGTTACCTTTACGTTGTTTTTTACCGAATACGCGTACCACATCTCTGCAGCTTCAGCGTTTATCTGCGGGCCGAAAAGCCTGACCTCTTTTGTCTTCGTGTCGCCGCTTCGCAAGGCGGCAAGGCATAGCATCGCTCCATTGCTGTGGCAATCTAGAACTTCAAAATTCTTGCCCTTGATCTCCCTGAACATCTCCTGGTTCTGCCGGGAGAATTCACCGAAAGTGGCACTGTCAAAGACGACCCTTGTCACTAGGTCTTCAAGCGGCGTGCTGTATCGGGCTGCCGACATCGCAAAGGAATAAAGATCGGGAGTGAAGGGGATCGGCTCGTTTACACACGCTTCCGGATCTTTCTGGTCTTTGCAGTAGTCCAAATGATCCAGGTACGCCTCGCGACGCATTGCCGTTAAGCAAGCCTCGTCGCAATCCGCCTTCGGCCGTCTGAATCCGTACGTCCATGTCGTGCCGCCTACCAGTCCTCTGCCATCCGTAGGTGGCTTGCTGGTATCGATCACTTTCCCGCCGCTGTTCATCGGCTCAAACCTGCTCATTTGGAGTGCATAAAGAAACTCGGACGCCTTGATCGGCACATCCGCAACGCAGTTACCGTTGGTCAGAGTGGTCCCCGCCGGACAAACCGTTTGCGTCGCCGTTCCGGGTTTAAGCCCAAGGTTACTGGTATTGCTTGCACTGGTCGTGCTGCCAGTACGGCCGCTTTTCAGCGTTGCAAGCAGTTCACGCTTCTTCGCCTCGAATTCCAACTGCCGTTGCCGCCGTTCGGCCTCGGCACGTGCCGCGGCAATCGCATCGGAATTTGCCGTACTTCCGCCGCCAGTAGGCCCGGTCGGCTGCGGTCCGGTCGGGTTGCTAGGCTGGTTCCTCGGAACACATCGCGGCTGGCTGTTCGGGCTTGGACACGTGCAAGTGTGGGTCGCGAGATAGTTCTGCAGTTCTCTGTCACCTGTCGCCAGTTTCCACGCCCGGATCGTTCCTTCGCAATCTATCGTTTGTGCCGCGGCCGACCCTCCCACAACGAGCATAAACGCCGTCACTAAGAAACCAGTAAAAGCTTTCAAAAAATGCCGCTTCTTTGTCATTCCCCTTATCCCCGACTCCATCTTCGAGAATCTTTGGGATATTTTCCGCGACTGCATGCGAAAATTCCCGCAAACTCTTTGAATTCAATGCCTCAAACGATTCCGCTATGGCTTGCCGCAAACCTCATACCGTATCGAATTTGCGATCGGCAGAGATGTCCGCCCTTGGGCCCGATTGAGAGCTTTTTCGGCTCTGGGATCAGGGCACAAGAAACGTGGGCCGATTTACTAATCCACCGTTCCGAATTACAATCTAGTTCTCACGATGTCTTATCAGGTAATCGCCCGAAAATGGAGGCCGCGAAACTTCAAAGAAGTCACCGGCCAGGAGCACATCACTCGTACGCTCAGCAATGCGATCGAGCACGATCGGCTCCACCATGCCTATTTGTTTTCGGGTGCACGCGGCGTCGGCAAAACGACCTCGGCCCGCATCTTTGCCAAGGCATTGAACTGCCGGCGGACGGATGCCCCGACCGCGATTCCCTGCTCCGCCGACTCGGGCGAGGTATGCGTTTCGTGTCTTGAGATCTCCGAAAGCCGCTCGATAGACGTACTTGAGATCGACGCCGCTTCGCACACCGGCATCGACGATATTCGCGACACCATTCTCGAGAATATCACCGTAAACCCGGCACGCGACCGCTATAAGATCTTCATTATCGACGAGGTCCATCAACTCTCGCGGCAAGCTTTCAACGCCCTGCTCAAAACGCTCGAGGAGCCGCCGCCGAATGTCGTCTTTATAATGGCGACGACCGAACACCACAAGGTGCCGGAGACCATAACCTCGCGTTGCCAGGAGTTCATTTTCCGCACCATTCCGCAGCAGAAGATCTTCGAGCGGCTCCGCCTTATCGCCGACGCGGAAAAGATAGATATTGCCGACGAGGCACTTCGCGAGATCGCTCGCTCGGGCGAGGGCTCAATGCGCGATGCCCAGTCAAATTTTGACCAGGTGATCAGCTTTTCCGGAGCAAAGATCGGCCGCGAAGATGTGGTTTCCGCTCTCGGCATCGCGGGTTCGGATAACCTCTCCGCCGTCATCAAAGCCGTCGCCGAGAATGATGCCGCCGCGATCCTGCGGGTGGTCGATGACCTCGTCTCCGGCGGGCACGACCTCCGCAACTTCTGCCGAGACCTGCTGGGCTTTGTCCGCGATCTTTCGGTGCTCAAGGTCTCGGGCTCGGAAGAGTTTATCGACGGCTCGGCCTTTGCCGCCGACGAGATGAAGCAGATCGCCGGGGCGTTCGAGGCCTCCGATCTTTTCCGCATCTTCCATTCGCTTGCGGAAACAGAAGTACGGCTAAAGAAGCTCTCAGAGCCGCTACGTGCTCGAGCGCAGGCTCGTCGTCTGGCCGAGATGAACGCGTTACGCCCGTCGAAGAGCTTCTGCAAAGGCTGGCGGAACTTGAACTCGCTCGGCTCGGCGAACCGCGTGCCGCGACCGCCAACGCTTCGAGCCCGAAAGCACCGATCCCGGAAAAAAACTCTGAACCCTGAGCCGGCTGCCCGATTTGCCGAGCCGCGGCCCGAGGAACCGCCATTTTATCCCGAAGAGCCGCCTTTCGATCCCGAACCCACGCCGATAGACCCCGTTCGGGAAAGGGTCGAATTCGCCGTCCCCGATGATCTTCCGTCAAAGATCCCGCCGCGAACCGCCGAAGAGCTCGAACATTTCGATGCTCCGGCTCTTGATTCTGCATTTGAAGAAGCCGTGCTCCGTTCCGGCGAGAGTATGGTCTTTTTTCGCGTCAGCCCAGAGCTGAGAGCACAAATGGCTCCCGCTGCCGTGGCCGCGGCCAGTGCCGGGTCGTCGTCTGCCCGGTATCGAAACTATGTCCGAGACAGCGAAAGGGTCATCCCCGATTTCGCCCGTCCGCCCGCCGAACCCGAGGAAGACCTTACGATGCCCGAACCGCCGCCCACAGACGCTTCGGCCGACGTGCTTCTTGAATATGCCGGCAACCGGCCCGACGTCCGAAAAGTGCTGAAGCTTTTCCGGGCGGAGCTGGTCGACGTCCGCCGAGCGGACAAGTGAATTGCCGGAAGTAGCTTTGCCGCAGCCGCGATTTTTGCGACAATCAGCGGTAAGGAATGAATCTGAAAAGCCAAGCTCCGTTCGCCGCTTTCCTTCTGTTGATCTTCCACCTCGCGGTGGCTTTGCCGGCCGTTGCCCAGGACGAACCCTTCTCGATCAATCGCTCGCCGCTGCCAGCACCGACCGGATTTGTAAATGATTACGCCGGAGCGAGCCCGGCAGCTCAGAAATCAACGTCGAGACGCGGCTTCGCGAGTTTCGCGATTCGACCGGAGTTGAGATCTCCGTTGCTGTCGTTCGGACTACCGGCGAACGCGATATCTTCGATTATTCGCTCGCCGTTGCCCGCGGATGGGGCATCGGGCTTGATCAGGACGATAATCCGGCGGCCCTGCTTTTTATTGCGGTCGATGACCGTAAATACTTTACCCACGTTAGCAAAGATCTCGAGGACGAACTCCCTGATGGCCTTGTCGGCGATCTTCAGCGTCGTTACCTTGTGCCAGAATTTCGCAAAGGCAACTACGGCAAAGGCATCGCCGATACGGTCGAAATGTATATCCGCACTTATGAGAACGGCAGCAGCGCTCGGTGCTCACACCAACGCTGCCGAATAACGAAGGCCAAGCGAGGCTCCGCTTTTCGCATATTTTGCTGTCTCGCTATCATGCTTTTTTTGATACTTGTGGCGTGGTCAAACCGTAGCAAACGCGGCCGATCGGATGATGATAACGACCGTTGGGGCGGCGGCGGTTCGGCGGGGGTGGTGCACTGCCTGGATAATTCTCGGCGGCTCGGCGGCAGTTCGTCTGACAGTTCGTCATCCTGGGACTGGGGCGGTGGTGGCGGCTCGGATTGGGGCGCTTTGGCGGCGGCGTGATTTTGGCGGAGGCGGTGCCGGCGGTGATTGGTAGCGGAAACAATTATGCAGAATCAATTTTCGCATTTATCGATGACCTAAAGACGACCCACGGCCGCAATCTCGCTTCGGTTGTTCTTTACGGCTCGGCCGCGGCCGGAGATTTTATCCCGACGCGGTCGGATTACAACATCCTTATCGCCCTGCACGAGATAACGCCAAAGGAACTTCGCAGTTCCCACGCCTGCATCCGCGAATGGCATAAACTCGGGCATCCGGTGCCGGTCTATTTCACGGTCTCCGAGCTTAAGAACGCGGCGGACGTCTTCCCCATTGAGTTTCACCAAATGGAAATGGCCCACAAGGTACTTTACGGCTCAGACGTGCTCGAAGGCCTCGAGATCCACGACGATTTTCTCCGCCACCAGATCGAATACGAACTCCGAAGCAAGCTCTTGCTGCTTCGGCGTCAGTATATTCCGGCCTCGGCTTCACCCGAAGGGCTCAAAAGGCTGATGGGCGAAAGCCTGACGAGCTTTTCGGCCCTCTTCCGGGCGATACTGCTGATGCTTGGCGAAAAGGCGCCAAACAAGAAACGCGGAATCGTCGACCGGGCCGTCGCAAGGCTGGGACTCGACGGTGAGGTCTTTGAATTGTTATTCAGAATAAGAGAAAATGACCACACATTGGAGATGGACGAAAAAGGGGCCGACGATCTATATGGACGCTACCTTTTGCAGGTCGAAAAGACCATAGATTCAATAGATAGTATTGGGAAAAGTTAACGGCAATTGCCGGGGAAGAAAAAGATGATGAAACGAGCGATCTTACTTACAATAGCGATGTTTTCGGCCACTTTTCTTAGCGGCTGCAGCTACAACGAACTGACGGCGAAACAGCAGAACGTAAAAGGCAAATGGGCTAACGTTGAGAGCTCGATGCAGCGGCGGGCCGACCTTATCCCGAACCTGGTAGAAACTGCGAAAATGGCCGGCGTGCAAGAGCAAGAGGTCTTCGGCCAGATCGCCGAAGCCCGGTCGCGTCTGCTCAACGCTCAGCAGCAGCCCGGTCAGGGCGTCGAAGGCGACAAGAGCCCCGAGCAGCGGCAGGCCGTCATCGAAGCAAACAATAGCTTCGGCGGCACGATTGGCCGCCTTCTTAGCCTTCAGGAACAATACCCTCAGCTTCGCTCAAGCGATGCGTTTATGAAGGTTCAGGATGAGCTCTCGGGAACTGAAAACCGCATAAACACGGCCAGGATCGATTTCAATGAGGCCGTTACGGATTACAACACGACCCGCAACTCGTTCCCGGCGGTGATTACGGCAGGCCTATTCGGGTTCAAAGAAGAGCCCTTCTTCCAGGCTGATCCAGATGCGAGACAAGCACCGACGGTAGGGGATGCGAATACGCTTAGGCGGCAGCAAGCGCCGGCCGCAAACAACTAAGCCGTTTCAAAATCCTCGGGAACTGCACATAGAACAATGATCACAAGGCCTGTCGTTCGGCTCGAACTGACAGGCCTTACTCTCTCCAAGACCTTCAAAGATCCTGTCCGCGATCGCCTCCGCGATCGAAAATTGGTCAAAACTCGAATGGCCCGAGCGGATGTCCGAATCCGGAAATCGAGCTTCGTTGCGTAACTGTAGATCAGGTTGCTTCATTACGCAGTAAGATCGACCCGATCAACGACACCAACGATCGCAGAATCGATAGCGGCACCGGGTTTGCCGGTTGCGGCGGTCGAGGCTGACCAGCCTTCCTGGGCAATGAGGACGATATCGCCTTCGCCGGAATCGACCGAATCGAGAGCAAGGCAGGTGTATTCCATATCTTCGCCCTCGGGTGTGATCTGCCGGCAAGCATTATCCGCGAACCCTCGTAGCGTTGGTTCTTTTGCGTCGCTACTACATTGCCGATAACCCTTGCGATAAGCATTGTAAAACTTAAACCTATCCCCGATTCAAAACATGCGAATCTGAATCGATTATTCCGACTATCGTACAATCGGTCGGCGTTTCGTCGCGTTTGAAGGGGAAAGATGCCTCTTTACCGCGGCACCAGAAGACAAGCTCGCCTTCGCCTGCTCCGACGGCGTCAAGAGCGATCATCGGCTTGCCTTTATCTTTGAGGTCGGCGTCCAGGGTCTGGACAATGAGGAACTTCCGCCCGTCGAGCGTCGCATTTTTAACGGTCGAGACGACCGTTCCGATAACCCGAGCGATCTGCATTATTTCGATCGGTCTGCAGCGGTAAGATCGATGGTGTCGATCACGCCGATTATCGCCGAATCGACCGGGCAATCCTTGTTCCCTTCGGCCATCCGGGCTGACGAGCCGCCGACGACGATCACCTTTTCGTGATAGCCGGCACCGACCGTATCGACAGCAACAACATAGCCGCTCTGGTCAGAGCCGTCGAGATTGACGGGCTTGACGATGAGCAGCTTCTTTCCGTGGAGCCGTGCGTCCTTCTGGGTCGAAACGACCGTCCCTAAGATGCGTCCAATAATCATGTACAGTGGCCAGTGATCGGTGGTCAGTGTTCAGCGTCAGAAGTTCTGACAACCGGCCACTGACCACTTACCACTATTTAAGAACTACCGGCAAGGCTTCATCCACGCTCGAGTGCGGGCGGGGGATCACGTGGACGCTGATAAGCTCGCCTACGCGCCGAGCGGCCGCGGCTCCGGCATCCGTCGCGGCCTTTACCGCAGCAACGTCGCCGCGGACGATGGCAGTAACGAACCCGGCCCCGATCTTTTCATAACCGACCAGCTGCACATTCGCCGCCTTAACCATGGCGTCCGCCGCTTCGATCGTCGCAACGAGACCTTTCGTCTCGACCATTCCTAATGCTTCCTGCATTTAGTTATTTTCTCCTGATTTGCAAAGGGACAGTAGTCCGACTGAACCGTAAGTTTAACCTAAATTCGCCGCCTGGCTCAAAAGCTCGATAAGTTCTTCTCTTGAGAGCGAGATCTTCTGCCCGTTTGCCTTATTCGCGGCCGGATAGTTTATATCAAGCTCGCATGTGATATTCGCTTCGTGCAGATATCCGCACGCCTGGCAGCGGGCGTTTTCTTTCAGGTAACCCGCTTTTTCTCTTATATTTATGAGCTTTTCGATGGCGTCTTTCGGCAGATCGTTGGCACCGCCGAGTGCTTTCGCGAGAATTGCAATGCGGGCCGTGTGCTCGAGCGTCTCGAGCCGGTCAAACGCCTGCCATAGGTCGTCGCCATATGCGACCGCGCCGTGATTCGCCATCAATAGCGCGTTGTGATGGGCAACAAACGGCTTCATCGCCTCGGTCAGCTCATTCGTGGATGGCGTTCCGTAATCGGTTAGCGGTACGCAGCCGAGCGTCAGAATAACCTCGCTTAAAATTGGTTTATCGATGGCCAAACCGGCGACCGCAAACGCCGTCCCGTGCGGCGGATGTGCGTGACAGACGGCCTTTACATCCGGCCGCATCTTGTAGATCAGCAAATGCATCGCGAGCTCCGACGACGCACGCTTATCAGAAAGCGGCTTGCCGTCCATGTCCGTCAGGGCAAGGCTATCTTCCGTCATACGGCCTTTGCAGGTCATCGTCGGCGTTGCGAGCACGGTGTTCTCGTCAAGCCGGATGCTGACATTGCCGTCCGATGAGACGACATAGCTCCGTTCATAGAGCAGCTTGCCGATCTCGATGATCAATTTTCTGGCCGATGATTCGTCCATATAAACAAGAATCCACAGATTAACACAACACCGCGGTCGCGTTAACCTGTGGATCGAAACTTGTACGAATATTTACCGGACGCGTTCGAAAGTAACGCGGCCATCGTAAACCGGAGGAGCCGGGGCCGGCGGCATCGGCGGCGTGACAGTAATTTCGGACGCCATATTGTTCAGCCGCTCGACCGTCATTCGCAGTTCCTCGTTCTCCATTGTAAGCCGAACGTTCTCGCGACGAAGCCCACGCATTTCGCGTTTGAAGCGTTTACAGTCATGCCGGTTCTTAAAGGAGCTCTTAAAAGATTCGGTCGGCGATGAAAGCGGTACGAAGATGCTTGCGATCAGCACACCGATGGTCACAGCAAAAACGAAGGGAATGACGCGTTTGATTACGGAAAGAAATTGCATACTACACCTCAACTACCTCAAGAATGAATACGTCGGTTCGCCGGGAACGGTTTCACCTTGCCGGAGAAACGCGGGGAAAAAAGCCCGGTGGCCGCTGCCAAATTCCATTCTAAAGGTTTTATGCCTCGATGTGAAGGTTTATATTCCGGGTTCGGCTAAAATGACGAGATTTTTTTTCGGCCCGATGCCCTTCTTTTGCCAACCGGGCCGCAATCCCTTACTATTTTTGGGCAGGCTCGACGCAGTTTTCGTCTCGTTAACAATCTATGATCGCATTTCTTTCGGGAAAGATCCTCGAAAAGCATCCGGCGTCGGTCGTTATTGACGTTGGGGGCGTCGGCTACGATGTCGCGATACCGCTCTCGACCTTTTACGAACTCGGCGAACCGGGTGGCGATGTCCAGCTCCGCATTTACACGCTCGTCCGCGAGGACGCGATCCAGCTTTACGGATTTCGCACCGAGCGCGAACGTGAACTTTTCTTGAAATTGATCGCAGTTCAAGGGTTTGGGGCGAAAAGCGGCATCACGATGCTCTCCGGAATGAGCGCCGACGAGATCATCGCTGCCATTCGTGCCGGCAAGATCGAGCGGCTCACTTCGATTCCCGGCGTCGGCCGCAAGACCGCCGAGCGGCTCATTGTCGAGCTTCGCGACAAGGTCGGCGAGATCGCCCTTAGCTCGGCCGCCGGTTCCGGCACTCAAACTTCCGCCGGGCTTGAAAGCGACGCCGTCGTCGATGATGCGCTTTCCGCCCTCGTCAACCTCGGCTACCAAAAGAACGCCGCCGAAAAGGCCCTGCAGCAAGCCCTCGAGGACGGCGCCGAGCTCAACGTCCAAAACTCCTCCGCGCCGCCCTCCAACGCCTAGCTAAATGATCGAAAGGAGCGCACCTCGTAGCGCCGGCCTAGCTCAATAGTCGCGGTCGAGGGAGCGGTACTGGATCGCTTCGGCGAGGTGGGCCGAGTCGATACGGTCGGCGGCGGCGAGGTCGGCGATGGTGCGGGCGACCTTGAGGATGCGGTCGTAGGCGCGGGCGGAGAGGCCCCTGGCGTGTCATCGCCCGTTCGAGCAGGGTTTCGCCGGCGGCATCAAGGGCGCAGAACTTGCGGATCTGGCCGGGCGACATTGCGGAATTGGAGAAGATGCCCTCGCCGCGAAAGCGTTCGAGCTGGCGGCCGCGGGCTTCGATAACGCGTTCGCGGATGTCGGTGGAGGGCTCGGCGGTGCCGTTGGAGCGGCCGCGGAGCTCGGTAAATTTTACGGCCGGCACGTCGACGTGGATGTCGATGCGGTCCATCAGCGGGCCGGAGATCTTGCCGACGTAACGCTGGATCTGCATCGGCGAGCACTTGCACTCGCGGCCCGAGCCGAAGTAGCCGCACGGACACGGGTTCATCGAGGCGACGAGCGTGAAATTTGCCGGAAAGGTCAGCGACGAAGCGGCCCGCGAGATGGTGACCTGTTTGTCCTCCATCGGCTGCCGCAGGACCTCAAGCACGCTGCGGTCAAACTCGGGGAGTTCGTCGAGAAAAAGCACGCCGAGATGTGCGAGCGAGACCTCGCCGGGCTTTGGCATCGAGCCGCCGCCGATCAGCCCGGCCTGCGAGACGGTGTGGTGCGGCGACTTGAACGGGCGTTCGGTGACGAGGCCGCTGCGGCCCGTAAGCCCGGCGACGGAATGGATCTTTGTTATCTCAAGCGCCTCTTCAAATTCGAGCGGCGGGAGGATGGTCGGGAGCCGCTTGGCGAGCATCGTTTTGCCCGAGCCCGGCGGGCCAACGAAGAGTATGTTATGGCCACCGGCCGAGGCGACCTCAAGCGCACGCTTGGCCGTCTGCTGACCACGGACCTCGGCAAAATCGGCACGATAGGCGTCGGCGTTGCTGCGAAACTCGTCCTCGCTGAGCACAAGCGGCGGGATGCGGGTTGGCTGGCCGGCGATGAGCTCCGCGGCGAGCGACGCAGCTTCTTTCAGGCTCCGCACCGGATAGACATTCACACCACGGACGACCGCCGCCTCTTTCGCATTCTCTTCGGGGACGAGCAAATTGGTAAAGCCCTGTTCGCGGGCGGTGAGAGCGATCGAAAGAGCTCCGCGGACCGGCCGGACGCGCCCATCGAGCGATAGCTCGCCGACGCTCAGCGTATCGACAAGGCTCTCGCCGCCGCCGAGGTCGGCATTGGCCCCGAGCACGCCGAGCGCGATCGGCAGGTCAAAGCTCGCACCTTCCTTGCGGACGTCCGCCGGGGCGAGGTTGACCGTAGTTTTGAGAAAAGGAAAAAAGAAGCCGCTATTATTGACCGCCGCACGGATCCGCTCGCGCGATTCGCGGACCGCCGTATCCGGCAGCCCGACGATCGTTATGTTGTTCTGGTCCTGCTCGCCGCTCGCCGGCCGCAGATTGACCTCGATATCGACCACGAGCGCATCAATGCCATAAACCGCGGCCGATTTTGTAACAAACAACATATCCGGATCAAGAGAGAAAAGAACTGCACCGAGAGAATACACCAACCCCCGCCCATTCCAAAAACCATGGAAAGCAGAATGGGATACGACAGCCCGACCGTAGGAGGGCTCATTAAATCGAAGGCGGAGTTCGGAATACGGAATTCCGGAACGGAAAGCTATAATCTGGAACGCGGGGCAGGAGTTCGGGGATTGAAAATGAACAACAGCGAACTGATAATCTACCAGACCGACGACGGCCGGACGCGGATCGAAACGCGGCTGGAGGACGAGACTGTTTGGCTGACCGAGGCAGCCATGGCCGAGCTTTTTCAGAATCTCGCCTCAAACATCAATGAGCACCTTCTCAATGTATATGCGAGAAGGCTGAACGGATCAGGAGAAAATCGGCAATTTTCTACCAAGCGAAAATTTCTTACAACCTTGACGTCATGATCTCGTCGGGTCAAGGTCCAGCGTGCGGGTTCAACTTTCCAGGCGAGAGGGCTTGATCAAAAGCGATCCTCCGGCGGTCTTGAATGCGATTTGGCATCCTGAGTTATCTGCTCTAAGGCAATTCCGATGTGAGATAATCCCGAAATCCCGCCGCTTGAAGACGCCGCCCGTTGGCCGCCTTTTTCCTGTTTTGCGACCTGTTTTTATTTGATACATGCTCGGAACATCCATTGAACAAAAAGCCGACCCGTCGGCCGAACGCAAAACGCCCGCTCAGCGAGGGCGGCGGACGTTTGCGATCATTTCGCATCCCGATGCCGGTAAGACCACGCTGACCGAAAAGCTCTTGCTTTACGGCGGTGCGATCCGCGAAGCGGGTGCGGTAAAGAACCGCCGTGCCGAACGAGCCGCCACCTCGGACTGGATGGAGCTTGAAAGGCAACGTGGCATCTCGATCACATCCACGGTTTTGCAGTTTGAGTACGACGGCTTTCACCTCAACCTGCTCGACACACCCGGCCACCACGACTTCAGTGAAGACACTTACCGGACGCTGGCCGCTGCCGACAACGCGGTGATGCTTGTGGACGCCGGAAAGGGGCTCGAGACGCAGACCCGCAAGCTCTTTGAGGTTTGCCGGCTCCGCGATATCCCAATCTTCACCTTCATCAACAAGCTCGACCGCCCCGCACGGCACCCGATGGAACTGATCGATGAGATCGAGATGGAACTCGGCCTGAAAGTCTTCGCGGTGACCTGGCCGATCGGCGACGGCGACACCTTTCGCGGCATCTACAACCGGATGACCGGAAACGTGCACTTGTACGACCGCAATCCGCGTGGCCGGAAGCAGGCCGAGGAGACGATCATCGCGCTCGATGATCCGCGGCTCACGACATTCATCGATGAGAAAGAGCTTCAGCAGTTGCGAGATGAGCTTGAGTTACTTGATGGTGCAGGATCATCGCTCGACCGCGAACTTATCCTCAGCGGCCAGAAGTCTCCGGTCTTTTTCGGGAGTGCGATGACGAATTTCGGTGTCGAGCCATTCCTCGATGCCTTTCTCGATATGTCCGCACCGCCGGGCGCTCATAAGAGCAATTTGGGCTTGATCGAACCCACGTACCCGGAATTCACCGGCTTTGTCTTCAAGCTGCAGGCGAATATGGACCCGCGACACCGCGACACTCTGGCATTCGTCCGCGTTTGTTCGGGCCAGTTTGAAAAGGACATGAATGTGACGAATGCGCGGACGGGCAAGAAGGTGCGGCTTACGCGGCCTCAAAAGGTCTTCGCCCGCGACCGCGAATCGCTCGAAGAGGCTTTCGCCGGCGACGTCATCGGCCTTAGCAATCCCGGGGCTTTCACCATCGGCGATACCCTATATACCGGGCCGCGGGTCGTCTTTCCGCCGATTCCTTCGTTCTCGCCGGAGCTTTTTGCCAAGCTCAGGAATACTAATTCATCGCTTGCCAAGAAATTTGTGAAGGGCGTTGCCCAGTTGCAAGAGGAAAAGGCGATCCAGATCCTGCAGCCCTATCACGGCGGATCCTCGCAGGAACCGGTGCTTGCCGCGGTCGGCGAGCTTCAGTTCGAGGTCGCTCAGTATCGACTCCGGACCGAGTACGGCGTCGAAACGCGGCTCGATCGACTTTCTTTCGTCGCAGCCCGATGGGTCAATGTCGATTGGAACGACCTGCTCGCAGTGGACGGCCTTTCCGAAACCGACCTTTACAAAGACCAGAATGACCGGCCGGTTCTCCTCTTCCGCAGCCGTTGGCACCTGCAGCAGATCGAGAAAGACCATCCGCACCTCAAACTCTCGCTGACCGACCAGCCGATGGAGCCTGCCTCGTGATCGCTAAATTGCGGACTAGACTCATTGCAGTCCCGATTAGATATCGAAATTAGCCATCCGGTTTGTTAAACTAAAACCACGGCGGCGGTGCCGGCGAATACAATGGGTATGAAAGTTCTAATTGCGGACGAATACGGATTTTGCTTTGGGGTCGAGCGGGCGGTCGAGATGGTCGAGGAGTCTGTCCAGAAGGGCGAGACGGTCCGGACGCTCGGGCCGCTCATCCACAATGAGCAGGAGATGAAGCGGCTGGCCACCGAAGGCGTCGCGACCATCAGCGAGCCGGTGCAGATCACCCGCAGCGAGACTGCCGTTATCCGCGCCCACGGCGTTACGCCGGATGTTCAGAAGGCACTCGAGGAGCAGGCCGGTAAGGTCGTCGATGCGACCTGCCCGTTTGTCACCCGTGTTCAGCGGCTTGCCTCGCGAGCGGCCGCACAGGACCGCCACGTCGTCATCGTCGGCAGTTCCGACCACCCAGAGATGATCGGCGTCAAAGGGTATGCTCCCGACCACGCTTTCATTATCAAAGACGAGACCGAGGTTGCAACGCTCCCGTGGCTTCGCAATCCGCTCGTCGTCTCACAAACGACCATCAAGGCAAAAACATTTTTCGACACCGCCGAGGCCGTAAAGACCAGGACCGACGACGAGGTCGAGGTGGTCAACACCATCTGCTCCGCGACCCGCGATCGGCAAGACGCTGCCCGTGCACTCTCGGGAATGGTCGATGCTTTTTACGTAATCGGCGCGACTCACTCGTCAAACAGCGTAAAGCTGCATGGTGTCTGTAAAGAAAGCTGCGAGAAGAGTTTCCTGATCGAGACGGAAGATGACATCAACCCCGAAGACCTCGTGGGCGTCAAAACCGTGGGCGTTACCGCGGGAGCCTCAACGCCCGAGTGGCTGATAAAACGGGTCGTCAAACGGCTCGAATCGCTCGGGGCCGAAGAGGAAAAGAACATGGGGTTGAAATAGAGAAAGGCCGGGCGACAAACCCGGCCTTCTTAATTTGAAATGGACCGAAACTTACGGAATGATCAGGGTCTGCCCGACAGTTACGCTGTTCGGGCTCGAAAGCCGGTCGCGGTTGGCGTTGTAGATGTCCATATAGCGGGCCGAGGTTCCGTAGAACTGGCGGCTGATCGAGCCGAGTGTGTCGCCCGGCCGAACAATATAGGTCCTCGCACCCGGCGGAACTTCATACCGGCCCTCCTCGGTGCCGACCTCGGTGAACCGCGGCAGCGTGATCGCACGGTTCAGGTAAACCCCGAACTCGGTTCCCGATTTGACCTCGGCATCCTCGCCTTTGGTAAGCCGCTCGCCTAGCAAGCCGGCTCCGGCCCCGATTATTCCGCCGATCAGAGCGCCCTTGCCGCCGCCGATCGCCGCTCCAAGCACAGCACCGCCAGCACCACCGCCGCCGATGAAGATGATCTTGCGATTCTTCATCTTGTCGCCGCTTGCCGTGCCTTCGGTGTCGCTCTTGGCGTCATCGCTGACGAGATCTGTAAGCGAGCCGTTGATCGCACGCTTTGTCCCGTTCGGCAGTTTCACCTCTGTAAAGCTGACGTCGATCGTGCCGGGGTCGCCGCCGCGTTCGGCCTTCCTTACAGCATCGACCCGGCCGATGACCTCGCTCCCGACCGGGATAACGACAACGCCATTTGTCGAATAGACCGGCTCCCGGACGGTGGTTGCAAATTTGTCTCCGACGCGGGCCGTCTTCGAGCTAAGCGTTTCGTTCATCCGCACGCGGAAACGCGTTCCGGCATCGACTCGAAAGTTCTGCGAACGCTGCGCAAGCACATCCGTGCCGAGCGCCAACAACATCATCGCCGCCACGCCGGCAAGCAAGGTTCCATTTACAATTTTCTTCATAGTTTCCTCCCAGAAAGGCCGCCGCATGTTCGTAGGCTTTTGACTCCAACAACCGCCACGGCCGCAATTCCCTTGAACAAATCCCGGATAAGAGGTATTTTACCAGATATCCGTTGATGCGATGTGAATTTTTGTCGGGGAGTTTTCTGGAAACTTTTCGGATTGCGTATTTGGTGTGAACGACAACTGAAGTTCGATTCATTCACAACGCTCCGAGTCCCCCGGCCTGATAAGCCGGGGGTTTGTTCTAAGGACCGAGGTTTAAACCTCGTTTACCAGCGTTAATATTATGTATCTCGTTCGCGAAACGTTCCTGCTCTTCGGACTCAATCTTCTGGATGCGCTCTTGACGCTGATCTGGGTAAGGAACGGCGTTGCGGAAGAAGGAAACCGGCTGATGGCCGAGCTGCTCAATATAAGCGACGTCGCGTTCCTTTCGGGCAAACTCGCTGTCGGATTATTGGCCGCGGTCGTGTTGTTGAAATGGGGCTATTTCCGGATCGCGAAGATCGGCGTTTCGATCGCCCTGGTGCTTTACGTTGGCCTGATGGGAATTCATTTCCTGACCGGACTCACCGCCGCCGGAATTGTCTCAAACGGCACCGTAAGCGGCGCCTTTGCCTTTTTCAAGCCCGTGATCGCCCTGTTTCTCGGTTAAGCTTCCCCGCCCGAAACCGATCACATCTCATTTTCGTAATCCAATACGCAACGCCGTTTTATGAAACCGGCATCAAATGCGTAAGATATTTTTTGCTTGGAAATAATACGAAGATGAATACAAAACCGGTCTATCAGCTTTCAGCACGACAAATAATCCTCCTTGGTGTTGTCACCGCCTTTGCGGCGGTCGGCATCACGGCCGCGATACTTTTTAGCTACAGCTACTGGGTGGCAAATTCGCCATCTGCTGTTTCGCTGGCCGAGGCTCCGCCGCCGAGCATCTCTGACCCCTCGGCGGTCTCTGATGAACAGAACAACATCGAAGTCTACAAGGCCCTTGCCCCGGGTGTGGCGTTCATCAACACGACCGCCTATACCCAGAGTTGGTGGGGCGATGTTCAGGAAGGCCGCGGCAACGGCAGCGGTTCGGTGATCGACGCCCAGGGCCATATTCTCACTAACTATCACGTCATCGAAGGAGCCCAGCGGATAACGGTCAACTTCGGCGGCGACCGCGTTTATCCGGCGAAGCTCATTGGCGGCGACCCGGACACCGACCTTGCCGTGATCAAGATCGACCCGCCGGCGAGCGGCCTGACCGTCGTCGCTCTCGGCGACTCTGACAAGCTCGAGGTCGGGCAAAAGGTGCTAGCCATCGGCAATCCGTTCGGGCTTGACCGCACGCTGACGACCGGCGTCATCTCCGGGCTTCAGCGGCCGATCCGTGCCCGCAACAATCGGCCGATTGACGCCGCGATCCAGACCGATGCCTCGATCAACCCCGGCAATTCGGGCGGGCCGCTGCTTGATAAATTTGGCAATATGATCGGGATAAACTCGCAGATCCTTTCGCCCGCCGGCGGTTCGGTCGGCGTCGGTTTCGCGGTGCCGGTCAACACGGCAAAGCGGATCGTGCCGCAGCTCATTCAGTTTGGCGAAGTTCGCCGGCCAAAGTTGAGCGCGGAGCTTCGTCCTGTGGCAGAATACGTTGAGCGCGGCTATCGCCTTCCGGTCGAGAACGGCTTGCTCGTCGGTTCGGTGATCCCGAACGGTCCGGCGGCGAATGCAGGCATTCGTGGGCTAATGCGCGACGGCGACGGCTCCGTACTTCTCGGCGACATCATCCTCTCGGTCGATGGTGAAGAGATGAACACGCTTGACGACATCTATCGCCTGCTTGACCGGAAGCAGTTCGGCGACACCATCAACGTCGAGATCTTCCGCGGAGGCGAACGCGAAACGATCCCGGTACGGCTGACACCGCCGCCGGCACAGGGCCGCACGACGCGGCGGACGCAGTAACGGCCACGGCAGATGAAAGAAACGAACGATTTCTTTAACGACGGATTCGGCTGGGTTTGCAGGCATTGCCATCGCGAACTCAGCCGTTCCGCATCTGACGAAAGCGATTCGCTTTCCCGCCTGATGACCGAAGGTGAGGCCGAGGGCAGAGCACCGCGGCTGACCAACGAGGCGCTTGCAAAATGGGCTGACCCCGAACGCCGCACGCTGATGTGCCCGCGATGCGGCATCACCGAACTTATCGACATCTTCTGAAGCCGCCGTCCGCTGTGCTAGATTGAAATTGATGTACAAAAAGGAATTGGACGCCGCGATCGGAGCGGCCAGGGCCGCCGGTGTGCGGGCACTTGAACACTACCGCGATGGCTTTGAGACCGAAAGCAAGATCGGCGTCGATAGCTACGAAGAACCGGTCACGATCGCCGACCGCGAGGCCAGCCGGATCATCGTTGAGCGGCTTGCCGATGCCTTTCCCGCCGACGCAATACTTTCAGAAGAAGAAGTTGACGAGGTCGAAAAGCGTCTTTCCTCCGAAAGGGTTTGGATCATCGACCCGATCGACGGAACTTCCGGCTTCGTAAAAAAGGACGGCGATTTTGCGGTGCAGATCGGGCTCGCGGTCGCGGGCGAACCGGTCGTCGGTGTCGTGCTGCTTCCATATCATGACGTCACCTATTTTGCGGCCCGCGATGCCGGTGCGTTTCGGGAATCGGAAGGAAAGATCGAACGGCTGAGAACGTCGGAAAAACTGGACTTCGCTTCGATGCAGATGGCCGTTTCGCGAAACCATCGCAGCCCGAAGATCAATGCCATTTTGACCGAGTTTGGCGTCGAGGGCGAGATGCAGCGTGGTTCGGTCGGGCTCAAGATCGGGCTCATCGCCGAGCAAACCTGCGACCTGTACATTCACCTTTCGCATCGGACAAAGCTTTGGGATACATGTGCTCCGCAGATAATTCTTGAGGAGGCCGGAGGGCGGCTGACCGACCTTTGGGGAACGCCTTATCGGTATGACGTTCGGGATCTGCAGAATTGGGGCGGCATCGTCGCGACCAACGGCGCAGTTCATGCGACCACCATCGAACGGCTCCGCCCGCTAATGCGTGAATTTGGAAGGGTAAAATACAGGTCCCGAAGCGATAGATAAAGTCACGGCCCGAAGCAACTGTTTCGGTGCATCGAGTTTCAAAGCGAATGAGTGATCAATGAAATCTCCATGAAATTTTTTTCGTTTCTAATCGTATCGGTAGCATATCTCCTTTTCGCTCAACTTTCGATTTACGCTTGTTCGTGCACACCTGAGGCGGGCGCGCCTACTTGTCAAAAAATCGGGACATCAGACGTAGTTTTTGCCGGCACGGTCATCGAGAAGATCCGCCCCGGCTCAGAAATGGCGGGTTCATATCGATTTCGTGTAGATAAGGTCTATAAAGGATTGAAATTTGATAGAACCGAAGTTGTAGTTGTTCCCGGTTTCGGGTCCTGCGTGACGAGCTACTCGACAGGGATACAGTACATAATATTTGGCAGCAATTCGGCTCGACCCGATAAACCTTGGGTACATTCCGGGCCGTGTAATGGTTCAAGAACCGCCTCTGAATCTGATCTAGCTTTTCTCGATCGTTACCTTAACGGGGAGACTGAAACAGTAGTTTATGGTCGCGTCTTGCAGTGGGTTAGGTCGATTGGGTACCCACAAGAATCCGAAAGCACTCCGGTAGCAAACGCAGAAGTCTTCTTAGAAATGGGTCAACAGAAACTGTCGGTACGCTCGGGCGACAATGGATGGTTTGCATTTGGCTCAGTTCCACCCGGCTCGTATTTCATCAGCAGCACCCTCAGTCCATTTATTCCATACAAGCAAGATTCACCAATTACGGTCACGAAGGGTGGATGTTATTTGGTCTTTCCGGAACTGCGAGCAGATGTACGGATCGGTGGAAAAGTCGTTGACCATCTCGGCAGACCGGTGATGGACACCAGGGTCGAACTGCTTCGCCGAAACTCGAACGGCGAATGGTATCAGACTTATAGGCACTCGGCCGAAACGAAATCGGATGGGACGTTCAGCTTTGAGGACCTAGAGAGTGGGGATTACCTTGTCCTTCACGACTCGTCTGACGATAGTCCTTATCCGCGAACGTATGCTCCCGGGGTTGAATTAAAACATAATGCTCGAGTCGTTTCAGTTGAGCCTCGCGGCTCAGTCAGCGACATTCTTCTGAAATTGCCCCAAAAGCATAAGATTCGTACCGTCGTTATCAAAGTAGTTAACGAAGATGGCTCCGCCGCCGGACCGAACCTGCTTCAGGTATTCACTAAGAATGGCCTAATACGCAACTTTGGCGGCTTCGCGAGTCGGTTGGGAGTTGAGGGCTTCGAGTTCAAAGCATATCAGGAGCGGACCTACGAATTCGGGGCCCGCTACTGGGTCGATGATCTCGACACCGATATTGAGAACAGACGCTTGCTCGTTGCCGAACCCATCGAACTGAGCCCTGGAAAGAAGGATGTCGAAATAACCCTACGGCTAAGCGAGAAAACTCGCGAACGGTGAAGAGTCATCCTTAAATATCAGATGCTTTAAACCGTCACTAAACACTTTGCTCTAGACTCGCTGCAACCGATTGTTCCAGAATCCTCCGTCGCCGAGCAAACCTTCGACCTTTATATCCATCTTTCGCACCGGACAAAGCTTTGGGATACATGTGCACCGCAGATGATTTTGGAGGAAGCTGGCGGACGGCTGACCGACCTTTGGGGAACGCCGTATCGGTATGACGTTCGCGACCTGCAGAATTGGGGCGGAATAGTGGCGACGAATGGCGCCGTTCACAAAGCGACGATCGAACGACTGCGGCCGCTCCTTACGGATTTCGGCCGCGTTCGGGTTACAAATAATAGGTCAGCTTAGTAAAGAGAATTACTGTGCAGCTTTCAGCTCGCGGCCTTCGACCCGCTTTCTGCGCCTGAAAGCCCAGTATGTCGAAAACCCCTCGCGGGAAAGCTGGATGATCGAACGGCGATTATCGAAAAGAAGTTTCAACCACGCCCGCTTGCTCATCTGCGGGAAATAGATTCCGCGGAAGAAGAGCCGGGCGACCAGATGGCCGATGCGTGTCTCGATCGGCGCATGGCGGATCGCTTTGATCGCTTCCCAGTTACGCTCGGGGCCGTAGCTTCGCGACCAGGCGTTGAAGGTCTCTTCCTTAGCCTCTTCGATCGTCATTTTGAGCGGATCGTGAGCCATGACGAATGGGGCGAAGTCGAGCCAGTGCTTCTTTCGCTTGAGGCGGCCGGCTTTCTCGAGCCGCTCATAGAGCGGCGTCGCCGGGAAAGGCGTAAGCTGGCCAAAGACCGGAAGCCCCGGAGCCCAGCTTTCGATCTGATCGACGGTCCGTTCCGCGACCCCGACCGTGTCATTGTCCATTCCGAAAATGAAAGATGTGATGGCGTAGATATTTCGCTTTGCGAGCCCATCAAGCACGGCCTTGTAATCCGCCGGCTTAGAGAATTGCTTGTTGACATCGGCCATATTCGCCGGGTCAATTGATTCCATCCCGATAAAGATCCATTTCCCGCCCGCCTCGGCGATAAGATCGACGAGCTCTTCGTCGCCAAGCAGATTTGCTGAGATCTGAGCGACCCACGGCAGCGTTGCCCCGGCCGCGATCATATCGCGAAGCAAACCCTTGAGACGCTTTTTATTGATCGCGAGGTTGTCATCGATAAAGAATACGGCGATCTGGCCCTTCTCACGCTTTGCACGTTCTTTCAAGCGAAGTAATTCTTCGACAACGCTTTCGTTAGAACGGAAGCGGATGGAATCGCCAAAAAAGCCGGTGACCGTACAAAACTCGCAGCCGTAAGGGCAACCGCGGCCGGTCTCGATCGGCACAACGAAAAACTTGCCCCAACCCGCGCCCATTTTGGACAGCATCGGCTGGAGAAACTTTGGTACAAGCGAAAATTGGTCGAGGTCAAGCGTCTCCCACGGGATGTGCGGATAAGACTGCAAGCTCGGCTTTATGTCATTTCCCTTCGCGTCGAGCTCGGGTGTGTAAACCTCTTTTAGTTCACCGCGGGCGGCGTCTGCAACTATCAGCGGCCACGTTGCGTCGGCCTCGCCTAATGCAACAGCATCGGCGTGTCGCGGCCCGCCATCGCGGCCAAGCGCTTCATCCGGACATTCGGTGACGTGTGGCCCGCCCATAACGACCGGAATGCCGGCCTCGCGGAGAGAATCCGCAACCTTATAAGCACGAGCAACCATTCGCGTCATCGCTCCGATGCCGACCAGGCCGATGTTTTCATCCTTGCAAAAACGGACGAGCTCCTCGCGGCTCATCGCCTTTGCATTACCATCGATCAAGATGACCTCATGTTCCTTCGGCGTAAGCGATTGGAGCAAAAACATCCAAAGATGCGGCATGAAGTTACGGGTGATCCCGTTATCCGGATTATAAAGAAGTATTTTCATTCGCAAGCAAAACCCAAGCGGATAGCGTAATTTAAGCTCCTATCCACAGTATTTCAGGGGGATAGAAAACACTGTAATTTGGAAACTAGACCAAACCGAATGATGCCATTTTTCAGTGCATAAAGCTATCTTAAAAATATTTTCTTCGTCAATGCTCGGAAAAAACTTTCCGGCAAGATTCGGCGGAGCGTGAGCAGCCCTTTTGTATTGACCCCGTAGCGGAGCTTGGAAGTTCCATCGGTGACCGCGCCATATATCACCTCGGCGACCGCCCGTCCATCGGGCGCTTCCTCGCCGCCTTTGCTCATAAAGTCCATGAAATTGCCGAATGCCGGCTGGTAAAATGCGAGCGTCGCATCATCCGGAATGTCACGTGAACGGCCATAGAAGTCCGTCTTTATCGGGCCGGGCTCGATGATCTTGACCTTGATCTTAAATGGGTCAAGTTCGTATTGAAGCGATTCGGTAAAGCCCTCGACCGCCCATTTCGTTGCATGGTAAAGACTGCTGTAAGGAAACGCGGTCCGACCGCCGATCGAGGATATGTTTACGATCGTTCCGCGCCGCTGTTCGCGGAAATATGGAATCACTTCGCGGCAAACGTGCATCAGCCCGAAAACGTTCGTCTCGAACTGCCGCCGTATCTGCTCCTCGCTCGCTGCCTCAAATGGCCCGAGCAGACCGTAACCGGCGTTGTTAACGACCGCATCAATGCGGCCGAAATGTTCGAGCGTTTCGGCGACCGCGGAGCGGACCGAGTCGGGCTCGGTGACATCAAGCCGAAATAGCCGAAGGTCGACTATCTTCTTCAGGTCCTCGGCATTTTCGGGCGAACGCATCGTCGCCGCGACTTTCCAATTCTTACTCTGAAACAGCTTCGCCGTCTCTTTTCCGATACCGCTCGAAGCACCAGTAATTAAGACCACCTTATCCATAGCGGCGAGTTTACCATAGGGCCCGTTATGATAAACTCGGGCTATGCGGTTTCTTCACATTGCGGACGTCCATCTCGGATGTACGCGATACAACCTGCCCGAAAGCCCGCGAGATTTTTTCGATGCCTGGGTCGATGTTCTGCAGCGATATGCGATAGAAGAAAAGGTCGATTTCGTCATCATCTGCGGCGACTTTTTCCATAAGCGCAACGTGCCGCCGGAGACGATGAATTACGCCGTCGCGGGCCTGACGCTTTTGAAAGATGCCGGCATTCCGGTCGTCGCTATTGAGGGCAATCATGACCAGAAATTTGCCGATAGCGAATATAGCTGGCTTCGGTCGCTCGCCTTCTGGAACCTTCTGATCCTGCTCGAACCGGAAAACCGCGACGGCAAGGCTATTTACACCGCTTGGGACGAGGAATATAAGAAAGGCGGTTATGTCGATATCGGCCGGGCACGCATATTTGGCTCGAACTGGTACGGAGCGGCGGCGAATTGGGCGATCCCCATGCTGACCGAAGCGATCGGCGATCACCGCCGCGAGGACGCATTTCACCTGCTGATGCTCCACACGGACGTCGAAGGCCATCAGAAGCATCCGATCCCTGCTCTTTCGATCTCGGCGTTGAAAGAGCTTAAAGCCGTAACGGACTACGTCGCCCTCGGCCACACGCATATGCACTACGAGATCGACAACTGGGCGTTCAACCCGGGCTCGATCGAGGTCACCAACATCTCCGAGTTTCGCGAGACTCGCGGGGCATTCATCGTCGATGTCGCTGACGACAATTCAGTCTCTGCCCGGCACGTTACCGAATACACACACCGGCCGTTTCAGCGGCTTTACTTTGAGGTTGATCGGTTCGAGCAGCCGGCCGAGCTCACCGCCGCCGCGATCGAATACGTCCGCCAGAATGCCCGCGAGGCAACCGCCGATCTTCCGCCGCCGGTGCTTGAGATAACGCTGAAAGGCCAGCTCGGTTTTGCCAATTCGGCTCTTGAGCTAAAGAAGATCCGCGACGAAGTGAAGAAGATCACTTCGGCGTTTCATGTCCTGGTCAAAAACCATTCGGTCCCGATCGAATACGCCGTCGCGGAAGACGTTGACCGCTCGGCAAATCGCGAGACACTTGAGCGGCACGTGGTCGGCGACCTCGTCGCCCGAGATAAACGTTACAGAAAGGTGATGCCCGAACTAGCCGAGGCGGTCATCGGTGCAAAGCGGCAGGCACTCGACGGCGAAGACCCCGAGAAGATCGCCGAGTTCATCGCTCAAAAGTCCGCCGCACAAGCTCACGCCGCCGGAGCGGCCGAATAATATGTCAGAAGCCCTCGAAAAGCTCGGCGACCTCCGCCGGGTACCTGTCTTCCCGCTTCCGCTCGTGCTAATGCCCTACGAGCTTTTGCCGCTTCACATCTTTGAACCGAAATACCGGCAGTTGCTCGATGACGTTCAGAACGCCAACGGCTTTTTTGGGATATCGATGTTCGACCCCGAAACCGGTTTTGAGGACCGGCCCGCCGCCGGCAGCGTCGGCTGCATCGCCGAGGTCCGCGAGGTACAGACGATGGAGGACGGGCGCTCGAACATCCTGACAATGGGCGTTGCCCGCTATCGGCTTTTGGATTTTGTGGATGAAGGAATGCCGTATCTAACGGCCGAGATCGAGATTTTTGAAGACGCCGAAGATGTCGGGCCGGAGCTAAAGGTACGCGCGGACGAGGCCTATTCGCTTTTTGAGCGAGTAGCGAAAGCGGCGTACAAGCTCGGCGGCGGCCGCGGACGTTTGCCCGATATTCCGCGGGCCGAACCGGAACAGCTATCGTTCCTGATCGCGGCGGCGTTTAATCTGGAAACCGAAGTAAAGTACGAATTGCTCGAAGAGCGTTCGACCGCCGCCCGGCTGGAACGGCTCTCAACGATCCTTAAGCAGTCGGTAGATCAAATGGAAGAGAATGCTGAGATCTTTCGAGCCGCTCAGACGAATGGCCACGGTAAAAAGAAGATCGACGTTTAGCTTCGGCGGTCGGTCTTACGGCATCGTCAGCGCCGCTTTCAGAAAGTCTATCACTCGCTGCTCGTACGTCTCAGAAAGCTCCATCGAAGCGGTGATCAGACCCATTCCCGATGGGCTCAGGTCCATCTTTGCATCAACGGTCGTCGATGCCGGAAAGCACTTGCCCAGTTTGTTGGTCGAATCCTGAAGCGCCGGTGCGTCAACGCCGCCAAGCAGCATCGTCCGGCGATCTGCGACCGACTTTGCCAGCTCGCAGCCCGAGACGCGGCCGTAACAGCCATCATAAAAATAAGAATAGGTGCCAAGCGAGGCGACCTTTGACGTTACAGAACTTGCAAACGGGAACTTCTCGCCGATCACTCGTTCCATCAAGGCGTCAGAATCCGCAGGAACCGAATCGAGCACCAACGCCTTTACGGTCTGGTCCTTTGAGGCGGCGTTAAGCGCGGCAAGTGCTCCGATCTCGACGCCATAAATGCCTATGTCTTTGCCAACCTGCGGCATCTGCTCCGGCGAACGAAGCGAGCGAAGATAGCCGATCGCCGTGGCGACATCGTCGCCTTCACATCCGCCGAATGACGAACATTCTGTTGAAGGATCCTCGCCGTGTCCGCGAAGGTCCGGCATAAGTACGGTAAAGTTCGTCGCTTCATTGAGCTTGACGCCGAGGTTCAGTACGTGTGAACGGTCCGCTCCAAAACGATGAAGTAGTATTACGGCCGGAGCGTTCGGGATACCGCGAAGCAGCCAGCCGCGGGCGGCCGAGCCGTCCCGGTTTTGCCAAGTCTCTTCAGTGACCTGGGCTCCACGCGAGCTCAACATTCCGTATTGCTTGGGCGTAACGATGTACACCCGAGTTCCGGGCCGCGATGTCTCATGGACAAGCCAAACGCCTGCGACCGCGATCGCGATCACAAAAAGAACGATGGTCGGAGTTACAAGGCGGACAATGCTCTTGAAAAGTCTTTTGGTCTTAGCCATAGCGGTAATAACAGCGTGCGTTGTAGTGATGTATGGGGCGTGCAACCGTGGAGGTTGTTGCGGAGTCAAATGAACGTTGAGAAAAATGGCTTCTGCAAAGCCAATTGGAATGATAGCATACTAGGTGCCATCTGTTAAAGAGGTTTTTAACTATGTTCAACACCCGTCCTGCCGCTTTTTTCCTGACAATTTTTGTGTTTTCGTTCCCGGTCATTGCTCAGACTGCCGTTTCGTCGGGCACATCTGGCTCGGCCACGGGGCTTCGGACGCCGATAATCAGGCTTGCTGAGGTCCGCGAGGGCATGCGCGGAACGGCCCGTACAGTTTTTCGCGGCACGGAGCCGGAGGAATTTAACGTAGAGATAATCGGCATTTTGCCAGGCGGCGTTGGGCCGAAACAGGACCTTATCATCGGCCGCATAAGCGGCGGCGGTGCGGATCGAACGGCGGTTTTTGCCGGAATGTCGGGCTCGCCGGTCTATGTTGACGGCAAGTTGATCGGTGCGATCTCATACGCATTTCCCTTTTCAAAAGAGCCGATCTGCGGGATAACGCCGATCGAACAGATGGTCGAGATCTTTGAATCGAACGAGTCGAATCGCCGAACGTCGGCGCCGCAGGCGATATCATTTGCTGATATCGCGTCCGCGAAGATGCCGGAGCTGACGCACACCGTCGATAACGGAATGCTCGCCGCTACGACATCGACAAATCCGATGATGGCGTCGATCGCGGGGCAGACCTTTCGGCCGATCGGCGTTCCCTTGACGTTCAACGGAATATCTCAGCAAACGCTTGACGCCTTCGCCCCGCAATTAATGCGTGCCGGACTTGTTCCGGTCGCGGCGGCCGGAGGAACTTCGCCGATCGCTCCGATGAAAGCGGCCGATGAGAATACTCTGAAGCCCGGTGCTTCCGTCTCAATGCAGATGACCCGCGGCGACTACAGCCTTGCCTCTTCCGGCACGGTCACGCTCCGCGAGGGCGACCGCATTTACGCCTTCGGCCATCCGTTTTTAAGCCTCGGAGTCTCTGACCTTCCGATGTCAGAATCGAGCGTCGTGACGGTCGTGCCGAACGTCAACAATTCCTTTAAGCTCGCAGTGCCGACGGCAATGGTCGGGACGATGACGCAGGACCGGGCGACCGGCGTGTTCGGCAAACTCGGCCAGGCACCGAAAATGATCCCGGTGAAACTCAACATCGAATCAAGCCGCGGCAAACGCGACACGATCAATTTTGAAATGGCGAAAGACGAGTTCCTAACGCCGCTGCTGCTCAACATTGCCATTTATAATTCGCTGGTCGCACAAGAGCGGACCATCGGCGAGACGACCGTGTTCCTCGACGGCGAGATCAGATTCAACGGACAGAAGCCCGTGAAGATAGATCGCCGATTTGCCGGCGGCCAGTCCGCGATGATGGCGGCGGGCTCGATCGCGGCACCGGTGAACGCAATGCTCCGGAGCCGGTTCGACGACCTCGATATGACCGGCATCGAGCTCGACCTCAAGATGATCGACGGCAGTCGGACCGCCTCGCTCGAACGCATATCGGTCGACCGTTCTGATGTTCGCCCCGGCGAAACGGTGGAGATCACCGCATACGCTCGGGCGACCGATGGCCGCATCTACACAGAACGGATTCCTTTCGTCGTCCCGAGCGACGCCCCGGCCGGGCAGCTTTCGATTCTCCTCGGCGATGGCGGTGCGGTGCTAAAGACCGACGCCGTTCAGCACTTCACCCCGGGCTCGCTCACCGAACTTATAGACGGTGTTAATAAGACGCGAACGCCGGATCGGCTTTACCTAAAGGTGACGCGAGCTTCAAAGGGTATGATCATAGGCTCGGCCGAGATGACAAATCTTCCGCCATCGGTCCTTGCCACGCTTTCAAGCTCGCGAAGCTCGGGCGGGTCGAAGTCTCATGTTGAAACGGTCGTCGTCGAGGCAATGGTCCCGCAATCGGAGATGATAATTTCGGGCGAGCAGAAGCTCGAGATCGTCGTAGTTCGGTAGGCCGAAACCACGTGAAAAAAAGTAAGGTCAGTGGCCGGTGCCATTGACCTTTTTTCTTTGTTTCGGCAGACTGGAATATGAACACTACAAAACTGATACTCCACGCCGCGAGCTTTGCGGCCTACCGCCACCGCGATCAACGCCGCAAAGGCAGCGACGCCCAACCTTACATAAATCACCCGCTCGACGTTGCCAATATGCTGTGCGATATCGGCGGCATCGACGACCCCGAGATCCTGGCTGCGGCCATTCTCCACGACACGGTCGAGGACACGGAATCGACCGGCGACGAGATCCGCGAGCTATTTGGCGAACGGGTCGCCGGCTATGTGCTTGAGGTGACCGACGACAAAAGCCTGCCGAAGGCAGAGCGAAAGCAGTTGCAGGTCGAGCACGCTCGGCACCTCACGCCGGGCGCAAAGGCGATCAAGCTCGCCGACAAGATCAGCAACGTAACCGACGTAACGAACCACCCGCCAGCCGATTGGCCGCAGGAACGCCGACGGGAATATATCGAATGGGCCGAACGCGTAGTCGCCGGGCTGAGAGGTGTGAACCCCGAGCTCGAAAAACACTTTGACAATGCCGCCGCGAAGGCAAAGGCAAAGTTCGCCTAGTTCTTTTTCCGGAGCAGCCCTTTGGCCCGAAGATCAAAACGTATTTGAAGCGGGGTCTTTTCTCGCCACGCTCCGATGTGGATGTGCGGCGAGCGGCTAAAGCCGTTGTTGCCGACCTTCGCGAAGGGCTGGCCGGCGGTGACCTTGTCGCCCTCCTTGACCGTGACGTCGGCCACGTGTGCGACCAGGACCATCAGGCCGTCGTCGTGCTTGAATACGACAAAGCTCGCAGGCGGCTTGCCCATCTCGCCCGGTTTATTGACGACAGGATTGATGTGGATACGTGCGACGGTTCCATTGATCGGAGCAAGGACCGTCTCCTTCCAGCCGTACCAATCCTCGTTCGTCTTTCCGTCGGTCTTGTAAGCCTTCGAAAACCCGGAACTCTCGTCCGCCGAAAGGCCGCCGGTGACGATACAATCCGCGCCGAGATCATCGCCCGGATACTTCAGCTGGCCCTCGAAATGCTCGCTGCACATATAGTCAGCATTGAAGAGCGGGTGAATGAGTGCGAACCCGATCGCGTCCGACTTGGCAGGCGGAGCCGCCGGCTCGGGTGACTGAGCACTAACAGAGACGGCAAGTAAGAGAATTGCAAAAAGAAAGAAAAATCGCATCAGAAGGTCCTCCGTTCTTATTAACGCGGAAAACAAGCGCGGTAAATATCAGTTGGAATTATCGGCCTCGCCCTCGGACCATGCTTCGCCGTCGGCGTAAACCTCTTTCTTGAAGATCGGAACCGTTCGTTTCAGTTCCTTGATCAGCCATTCGCAGGCAGCGAAGGCGGCCTTGCGATGCGGTGCGGCAACGGAGATAACAACGCTCGTCTCGCCGATCTCAAGCCGCCCGAGCCGATGCACGATGCCGATCGCCGAGACCTCAAACTCCGCCTTCGCCCGCTCGATGAGCTTCGCCATCTCCTTCAAGGCCATCGGCTCATAGGCCTCGTAAACCAGATACTCGGTCTCTCGCACTTCGCCCGCCGCTTTGTCTTTCGTAAACCGCCTCGCGTAGCCATCAAGCGTAACCGTCGCCCCGCATTCAGCCGGCACAACCCGCCGGGCAACAGCCGCAAGATCGATCGGATCGGTTGTAAGTTCGTAGAAATCCATCAAGAATGCTCAGCTTCGTGCTTTACTTGCCAAAATGAGATCTCGAATTCATCCAAATTCTCAGGATCGTCAGGTTGATAAAAATTGACTTTGCATAGCCGATCTGGGAAGTCGTGTGCAAGTTTCACTCTGTATATCGAGGCAAGGGTCTCACCAAGCAAGATCGCCTTATCTAATGTTAGGTCTTCACATCCAGCGTGGTGAATATCAGAAATGTGCAGATGATTCATGACCGTTTCAACAGCGAGTCTGTCGCCTGAATATGTTTCCTCAAAACCCCTCAATGAATCTACACTGAAACCCTCTCGCAGAATATAGTCTTCGAAAACGACAAACGTTGGCCAAAATATGGACGCGTATCCGATAGCTAACGAGAATGAACCTTCACAGCCGATCCAGGACTCCAGATCGATGCCGGAGCCTTCATTCCACGCTGATAGTTGCGCTTGCATGCTATCTGGAACTTTCATATTTGATCAAATAGGACGATCAATTCCGCCTGCAGCTCTGCGGGAAAAAGCTCCCCAAACTCTGTCATGCTTCTAAGGAGATACCGAGGCGAGAATTCGCTTTAGTGCTTGTATCGAAGGAACAAACCCATCATCGTTGAGCTCTTCGACCTTTTGTTCCTCTTTTTCCAAATACGACCGCACTCGCTCGCGCAACACGTCAGCGTTTCCTGAAGTCAGGGCGTCGGAACGCGGCCACTCATCAGTAAAGTCGATGCCCTTTGGCAAATTCGGATGGGCTATAGCAAACCTCGCAGCAACATAGTATTTACCGTCGCTTGTGCGGCCTTGAAAATTGGCCGTTAGCTCCTCGTTGTTCGCGGGATTTGGAGCGACCTCATTGCTATACTGCGTAAGAAAAAACACACCTGGAACGTTTTCAAAATCTAAATAGTCCTCCTTCGCCACAAAGGACCAGCCCGCGTTGTTGTATGGAAAATCAAACAGGTCTTCGAACTGGTGAAAGTTATTCGGTCTGGTTCTTAGCAATGCCTGTAGTTTTTCATCGGCCTCGCTGAAATTAGGAAAAGCGGAAGCAAAATCACTCATCCAGATTTCCGATGTAGGCACAAAGCATACGAAGCTAGAAGCGGGATGGAAATATCTGGACCCTTTTTCCAAGGCAGGCAAACGTCGTTTTGACTCGAGGTCGTAGCAAACGTGGGCAGGAGCATCTATCGGAAATTTGTTAACCACGCTCTCATCGCTGGAGTCAACACGCTGAACATACCGAACGGAAACATCTCCGAACTCATCCTTTGAATACTCGAATGGTATGAACCCGGACCCTAACGAGTTACAGGCCGGAAGGAACGCAACCGCTATCAAGATCAAAGTATGTGATAAAGCTTTGCGTGGCATCTTGGCACCTCTCACCAATTAACGCGTTATGAAACCTAGAGAATTTCGATCTGACACTTAGTTTTCTTAAGGCATTTCTATTTGATGACGGAGTTCATCGGTCAAGCTATCCCAAAGCTCCGGATGTGCCTCGACTAGCCGGGCGATGTCCGCAAGGTCTTTCAGCCGTTTACTCTGCCGTCGTTTCGGATCGCTCCATGCACGGATCTTTCCCTGCAAAGTGTCTTCCAAGGTAGAGCTTTTGAAGATCAGTTCGTTGCCGTCACGAGCGATCAGCCAAACAAGATCCCTCCCAAGCTTTTGAACAGCCTGCGAAAACTCTGTTCCATCGCCTAAGATCTGCCATTCGTAGAACTGCTTCTCGGTCATATTCTCTCCCGATATTCTACCGCAAAATTATTGCCCCGCCGCACTTCATTGCTTTCGAACTGCTTTTTAATAACTCTCCCGAATTGTCCGAGTCGTCGTCAATGGCTTTGCCCACTCGCACCGCGGAGAGGCTCGCCTCTCCGTCAGGTGCCCATAGAACATACTCGGAGGCTATGCCTCCCGCGGTTCATCCACCGGAGACGGCGGTGAAGATGGCGACCTCGCTGCCGTTTTGGAGCGGCGTTGCGGGGTCGGCGTATTCTTGATCTACGGCAATGAGGAGCTTTTGTCCGGCGAGTCCGGTGTGTTTGGATCTTAGGCTTTCGACCAGTTCGCCCGCAGTCATGCCCTCCGCCAATTCGGCCTCAGCCTCGCGGGTTCCGGCTGCATCGGCTGCGGCTCCGAAAAAAAACAAAGTTACCGTCACCTTGAATCCCTTCGCGACTTGCCGAGGCTATACTGATCCTTAATGAAGCCTAGAATCTTCACCTTGGTTTTTTCTCCAGGAGACAGCTGATCGACAAAATTCAGCTTTCTTTCTATGCCTTCAATATCGTAACCGACGAACGGATGCCACCCGTCTTTTGTGGCAGGTGCTCGAATTTCGAGTTGCCAGATCCAAAAGAAATCCTCTTTTGCGACCTCGATCTCGCAGTCCACCTTCAGGCCATCCTCGGTTTCGAAGTTTGGATCCTTGCTCCTGATCTGGACGATTTTCCTATCGTCCCCTCTGTAAACAACATCGAAGGCCACGCCTTTCTCATTTATAGTTACGTAAGGATCGAACCCACTAGTACTTGTAGATATCAGTCTCATCGGTTCGCTTGAATCAAAAGCAAGAAACCTCGCCGGAAGTACCTGACCGATCTTTAAGCTCTCGACGCCTTCTTGAGCAAAACCAGAGACCCAGCCGGTGCATAAAAATATGAACAAAACAAAAATCTTCATAGGTTCTCCTAAGCGTTAATCCACCCCGGGACGTGCGTAGCTATTGAAACGGCCTTCGAATTCGATTTGAACCCGTTATCTGATCGCTCCTGCTATCGGGCTTGAGGCTGAGGCGTAGAGGCGTTTTGGCATGCGGCCGGCGAGGTAGCCTAGGCGGCCGGCCTCGACGGCGAGTTTCATCGCGGTTGCCATTCGGGCCGCGTCGCCGGCTTCGGCGATGGCGGTGTTCATCAGAATCGCGTCGGCGCCGAGTTCCATCGCGATCGCGGCGTCTGAGGGCACGCCGACCCCGGCATCGACGATGATCGTCGCGTCCGGCAGTTGCTCACGCATGATGCGAAGGTTCGAGGGGTTCTGCACGCCCATCCCGGAACCGATCGGCGCGGCCAGCGGCATCACCGCCGGGCAGCCGGCATCGAGCAGCTTTTTCGCCATTATCAGGTCGTCCGTGAAATACGGCAGGACGATGAAGCCCTCTTTGACCAAAACCCGAGCCGCCTCGAGCGTCTGCTCGTTGTCCGGCAGGAGCGTCACGGGGTCGCCGATCACCTCAAGCTTTATCCAGTCCGTTTCGAGCGCTTCGCGGGCCAGTCGCGACGTGCGAATAGCGTGCTCGGCGTCGTAACAGCCGGCCGTGTTCGGCAGGATCTGCATCTCGGGGTCGAGGTGGTCGAGAAACGACTCCGTCTTCCGGTCAAGCGGAACGCGATTGACCGCGACCGTAACCATCTCCGCCCCCGAAGCCCGGTGCGCCGCCTTCATCTCGTCAAACGAACGATACTTCCCCGTTCCGATGATCAAACGCGACCCGAAGGCCTTGCCCGCAAGTGTGAATCCACTGTCCATAGCGCAATGTTATCAGAGAAAAGGAGAAGAGGAGAAAATGAGAGTGCCTGCTCTACGTTTCCGGAGTCATCTGCGTGGAGCTGGCTTGTTGGCAAAAACCCATTGCTTAGAATTCGAAGCCATCGACACCAACATCGCAATTACTTCGTCAAACGACCGATACAGTTCCATGGCAACATCTCTTTCGATGTATTCGCATTTAACAGCGAATTCGAGCCAAGTCTGCGTCTCGGCCGCTTCGCCTTCGGCATCATTCAGTTTTGCGATAAAGGCTGCCTCGTAACGGCGCTTTCGCCAAGCCTCTGCGAGATTCGCACAAACCGAGCGAGACGAACGACGGATCTGATCGGTCATCGCATAGGTTTCCTCTTTTGGAAAGCGTTTGGTTAGCTCGAAAATCCGCATCGCCGCCGAAAATGCCTTTCGATACACCTCAAGTTCCTGATGCCGCGTGATCTTCATCGTCCGCACTTTTCCGCCTTTCCCGGTCTCCCCTTTTCCTCTTCTCCTCTTCTCCTCTTCTCCCCACTAGCCTCCGCCGACGAAGTGGATAACTTCTATCACATCGCTGTCACGGATCGGCGTCGATGGCCAATCCGACTTACGGACGACCGATTTATTTTGCTCTACAGCTACCCGTTGCCGCGGCAATGAAAAAAGATCGAGAAGCCGGTCAAGCGTGACCTCGCTTTCGATCTCTTTCTTTTCGCCATTTAGGACTATCGTAACCATCTGTTACGACGATTTTCGCTTATCCGCGGCGGAATTCAAACCCGTCGCGGCTTAACCATGCACTATCGGCCGGCGGATCTCGGCTTCCTCACCCTCGCTCATTGCCCTGACCAGAAAAGCCGCACGGCCGGTATTAAACCTCGGAAACTGCACGTTCAGTCGGGCAATGCCGTTCGCGTCCGTGCTTGCGTGAAAGATCAGCGGCCGAAAGGCCGAGCCGAGCACCTTTACCATTATCTGCGCGTTGCCGACCACTCGCCGCTCGGCACCACGGCATATCATTAATGTCACCGACCGTCGCTCGCCGCCCTTAAACTTTTGGTCGCCGACCATTTCAATTGTTAGCCGCTCGGTCTGGGCCCGTTCGCGCCCCGCGAGGTCGCTTACAACGGCGACCGCACTTTCCGGAACCTCCGTCGGCTCCTCGACCACCTCAACGGCATCGATGAACAGCTCTTCGATCTCGATCAGCGGATCGGCAAAAACATCGGCCTCAACGTCCGGCATCGGTATCGGAATGCCGTTGTCGCGTGCCTCAAATGGGTCAAACGGCTTCGCGATCGGCTCGGGCATCACACCGCCGCCGTTCGTCGCAATGGCCGGCTCGCCCGCGGACATCCGCTTCAGGTCCTCGATCCTTCCGGCCTTTATCGCCGCACAGATCAGCCGATGCTGGCGATTGAGCCTTTCCTCAAGCGCCTTTTCGTCAAATCCCTTTTTGACCAGGTCGTCATATGGCGACCGCTTTGCAGCAAGGATCGTCCCGCCGATATAAACCAACGAGAGAATTATCGGCCGTTCAAGGCCCTTATCTTCGGTCTGAACGTGATAGACAACACCTTCAAACTCGATATCTGTATTGAATCCTGAGATCACTGTGGCGTATCGTAAGCGGAGCGGAAAGGAAAAATGCGAGAGGCGGCTTCGCGAAACCATTATGAAATTAGCACGAAAACCGCTTATGGGTCAATGTTTTTGATGCAATCGGCGCGGCTTCGCAACGTCGGCGAAGGCTTCCGGGAATGTCCGCAAACGCCGCAGGAATGCCGAGACCTATGTGCCTTGACACTATCAAGGGGTTAACATACGATTTACTTTGAATCGAAGACAAGGAAACCGCATGAGAAAGCGTTGAAGTAGCGTCTTCGATGCGTTTCCTATTCCTGCTCAAGGGACGAAAATGGCCACTTTCAACCTAATGGATTACGCCCCGATCGGCTTGATGTTCCTCGTCGCCATCGGGTTCGGTCTCAGCCAACTGCTCGTTACCCAGCTCATCGGCCCAAAGAAACGGACCGCGACCAAGCTGATGCCCTACGAGTGCGGAAAAGACCCGGTCGGTTCGGCCCGCGACCGCTTTTCGATCAAGTTTTATGTGGTCGCCGTTACATTTCTTCTCTTCGACCTCGAAATTCTTTTCATGATCCCGTTCGCCGTGGCCTTCAAATCGCTGCTCGGCATTGAGAAGATGACCGGCGTAATGTATGGCACCATTGCCTTTATCGGCATTATGATCTTCTTGGCGACGGTCGTTATCGGGCTGATCTACGACTGGAAGAAAGGAGCATTTGACTGGAGTTCGCAGGCTCGGGCTTCAGCAAGAGCTCAGGCGATCGCGATGCGAAAATCGCGGTCGAGAGAGGTTGATGGCCACGGCGACCTGCAGCGTGCGGCCTAATAAGAACAAGTATGGGTTTAGAGAACAAAATTTTTGAGTCGCTTCCGGACGTCCTGACCGTAAGGCTCGACGCCGTCGTCAACTGGGCCCGAAAATCGAGCCTCTGGCCGGCGACCTTCGGCCTTGCGTGCTGTGCCATCGAGATGATGAACACGGTCTCTGCCCGAAATGATCTTTCTCGCTTTGGTGCGGAAACCTTCCGGGCGAGCCCGCGGCAGGCGGACGTAATGATCGTCTCGGGCCGCGTTTCGCGTAAGATGGCCCCGGTGCTCCGCCGCATCTATGACCAGATGCCCGAGCCGAAATGGGTCATCTCAATGGGCGCTTGTGCGACCTCGGGCGGCGTTTTTGATAACTACGCCATCGTTCAGGGCGTTGACAAGATCGTGCCGGTCGATGTTTACGTGCCGGGCTGCCCGCCGCGGCCCGAAATGCTCGTCCATGCCATCACGATGCTGCAGGACAAGATAATGAAGGAATCGGTCAAGGATCGGACCGATACCATTGAGTCAGAATCCCGCGAGTCCTTGGTCCCGGGCACGCTTCCCGTCACGGAAGGCACTGCCCTCGAACGCGAGACCGAGGTCGAGGTTGCTCAGAATAATGTTTCGCGGCCCTATACGATCCTGTCGCGGCACGAACGCCGCCGGTCGTTCTAGGCCGCATTTGTTTCGAGGTCCTAATTTATTGGGTTCGGCACGCCTTGCGAGGTGTGCCTTTTATCGGATTATGACCGAAAAACTCCGCGAATTCGTGGAATCACTCAAAATTGCAAATCCCGAATGGGTAGGCGATGTGAAAGACGCCCTCGGCGAGGTGACCGTCACCGTTCCGCGCGAGCATATCTTTGCCGCCTGCGAGTTTCTCCGCGATTCGCTTGGCTTTGATCTGCTTGCGGATCTTTGCGGTTGCGACCGCGGGCCGGAGGAGGAGCCGAGGTTCGAGGTGAACTATCACCTTTCTCGACAACGCACCACAAACGGCTTCGGCTCAAGGTACTCCTCAGCGAGGACGACCCAAATGTCGAGAGCGTTGTGCCGATATGGAAAACGGCCGATTGGCATGAACGCGAGACCTTCGACCTGGTCGGCGTTATCTTTGAGAATCACCCGGACTTGAGAAGGATCCTGCTGCCGTCCGACTTCGACGGCCATGCACTGAGAAAAGATTACCCGCTGCGCGGCTATGAGCCTTACAGCATGAACTAGTACAGAACCACGATGACATCAGCAGTTGAAACCATTGCCGCAGATTTCGACGCGATCGACGAGCCGCTTGAAACGCAGATGACGCTTTCAATGGGCCCGCAGCACCCCTCGACCCACGGCGTGCTCCGGCTTGATCTGCGGCTTGACGGCGAGCTTGTCGTCAAGGCCATTCCGGACATCGGTTATCTCCATACCGGAATGGAGAAGCTCTTTGAATACAAGAAATATCAGCAGGGCATCGTCATCACCGACCGGATGGATTACCTCAATCCGCTCGGCAATAACCTTGTTTATGTGATGGCGGCGGAGAAGTTGCTGCAGATCGAGATCCCCGAACGGGCTCAGGTCGTCCGCGTGCTGATGTGCGAACTCCAGCGGATCGCCTCGCACATGGTCTGGCTCGGTACGCACTGCCTTGATATCGGTGCGATGTCGGTGTTTTTCTATTGCTTCCGCCAGCGTGAAAAGATCCTTAACTTGATCGAGGCAGCCTCGGGCGGGCGAATGACGCCGAGCTATTTCCGAATCGGCGGGCTGATGATGGACCTTCCCGCGGGGTTTGACAGGCGAGTTCGGCAATTTCTGGAAGATTTTCCGGAAGGGATGCAAACTTTCGACACGCTCGTGACCGGAAACCGCATTTGGCAGAGCCGGACCAAGGATATTGGCTACATCAGCAAAGAAGATGCCATTTCATGGGGCCTCACCGGTCCGTGCCTCCGGGCAAGCGGTGTCGACCTCGACCTTCGCCGCGATAATCCTTACACGGGTTACGAGACCTACGATTTCGATGTCCCGGTGGAAACGGGCGGCGACGTTTGGGCCCGCTTTATGGTCCGGATGCGTGAGCTCGAAGAAAGCTACAAGATCGTTCGGCAGGCACTTGACCGGCTCAAACCCGGCCCGATCAAGGCCGATGCCCCGAAGGTGGTTTTGCCCGACCGCGACGATATGCGGAAGCATATGGACTCGCTGATCCACCACTTCCTGATCGTCGCCGAGGGCTTTAATGTACCTCCCGGCGAAGTATATTTTCCGATCGAGGCTTCAAAAGGCGAGCTCGGCGTTTATATGAAATCCAACGGCGGGCCGAAGCCCGAACGAGTGCACTTCCGCGGCCCGAGCTTCGTAAACCTCGCCGCCCTGCCCGTAATGAGCGAAGGCGAAATGGTCGCCGACGTAGTAGCGATCATCGGAAGTCTGGATATTGTTCTGGGCGAAATTGACAGGTAAAAAGATGGCTGCAGCAACACCTACAAGTTATACGGACCAAATAATTTACACGGACGAGGTGGCTGAGTTTTCGCCCGAGGTCGTCGAGGAGATGCGGTCGCATCTGGCCAAGTATCCGGCGGACCGGACCCGTTCTGCACTGATACCGCTGCTGTTCGTTATTCAGCGGGAACGCGGCTACGTCGACAACGCGGGCGTGAATTTTTTGGCGAAGTTCCTGAACCTTGAGGTGACCGATGTTTGGGAAACGGCGACGTTCTACTCGATGTTCAACCTTCGCGAGATCGGCCGCCACCACATTCAGATCTGTAAGACGCTTTCGTGCAAGATAATGGGCGAACCGGACATCACCGACCATATCTGCTCGAAACTCGGAATTCATCCCGGCGAAACGACCGACGACGGCAAGTTCACCGTCTCGCTCGTCGAATGCCTCGGCAGCTGCGGCACCGCCCCGATGATGCAGATCGGTTTTGATTACCACGAGGATCTGACGATCGAAAAGGTCGATAAGATCCTCGAAGATTGTAAGTAGTGTGTCAGTAGCCCGCACGTAAGTAAGGGCTAAACACGGAGACGAGTACCGGACGAGCGAAGCTGAATGTCAAAACAGGTCAAATTCGAAATAATTCGAAGCAGTTTTGGCTCGTGGGAGTCGCTTTTTGATCAGGCTGCAAATATCGCGACGTTAATTGGGCCCGAACGGTTGATTAGCATTTCGCATTCGGAAGATCAAAGCTCAGGCGTCGTTACAATTTGGTATTGGTCGGATACAGAAACTGACGTGCTTGGCTTGAACGAAATTCGCAAAGTCTAGGTCGGCTCGGAAAATATGACCAACGGTGAACTTATAAAAGGCGTTTACGATGCATTTGCGGCGGGCGATGTCCGGGCGTTTTGGGAGCATTCGACCCGAATATCTCATGGACCGAGGCCGCGGGGTTTATGTATGCCGGCACTTATGAAGGTCCCGCAGGCCGTTCTTAAGAATGTATTTATGCGGCTCAGGACCGAATGGGAAGGCTTTGCCGCCGTCCCGGAAAAGATAGTGGACGGCGGCGATGGGAACGTCATCGCGACCGGCACATATTCGGGCAAGTTCAATGAAACGGCAAAACGACAAAGGTCCCGTTCGCCCATGAGTGGGAGATCCGCGACGGAAAGGTCGTCCGCTTTCGTCAGCACACGGATACGCTGATGATACATCGCGATCTTGGGTTGTAGATTGCTCCGGCTGCGTCGTTGATTGAGGATCTGGCGCAGTAATGATCGCCAACAGGAAGCGAAAATGCGACTTGTTTTTGCTCTCATTCTTTTGATCTTTGTTTGTTGTCTGGTTGGGTGTAGTGGGGTGGCTTATCGTTTGCCCGGTTCGAACATGGCTCCGACGATCACTCCCGACGACATGGCGGTCGTAAACCCGGTTCACTATACGTTCAACGACGTCGAGCGGTTTGACATTGTTGTTTTCGCCGGAGGAGATCAAGTTGATTTCACGCGAGCCTGGTATGCGTCTGATGATGCGTGTTATTGGCCTTCCGGGTGAAGTTGTTGAGCTTAGTGATGGAGAGGTGTTGATTAACGGGAAGAAGTTGATTCAGGAATTTGATGTAACGATTGAAAGAAAGAACTTTGGGCCGATAACCGTTGAACCGAATAAGTACTTTCTGCTGGGTGACAATCGACCAGAAAGCTTAGATAGCCGACAATGGAAAGATCCGACGATTGAACGAAGCCAGATCTATTCAAAAGTAGTTCAGATAAAAAAGGGCTTCTACAACGGAAACTAAGATGGAAATCAAAGCAATAGGCTGCGAACCTCTCTCGCTAAAGCGTGTCTATATCGAAAATGGCCACACGCTCAAGGTTTATCGCGAAACCGGCGGCTACAGATCGCTGGAAAAGGCTTTCGGGATGACGCAGGATGCGATCATTCAGGAGGTCAAAGATTCGTCCCTCCGCGGCCGCGGCGGTGCCGGCTTCCCTACCGGGATGAAATGGTCTTCGTCCCCCGCGATTCGCCAAAGCCGAAGTACATCGTCTGCAATGCTGATGAATCCGAGCCGGGCTCGTTCAGGACCGCTATCTGCTCGAGTTCGACCCGCATTCGCTGATCGAAGGGATGATCATCGCCGGCTTCGCCCTCGGAGCCGCAACCGGTTACATCTACTACCGCGGCGAGTATAACTATCTTATCCACGTGATGGATGAGGCGTTAAAAGAAGCCCGTGAGGCCGGTCTGCTCGGCGACAACATTTTGGGCTCAGGCTTTTCGATGGACATCCACACCCACACCGGTGCGGGTGCTTACATCTGCGGCGAAGAAACGGCCCTGCTCAGTTCGCTTGAGGGCTTTCGTGGCCATCCGCGAATGAAGCCGCCATTTCCGGCGGTCGAGGGGCTCTATGCATGTCCGACCATCGTCAATAACGTCGAGACGCTGACCTCCGTCCCGCAGATCATCGAAATGGGCGGCATTGCCTGGCGCGACCTCGGCACAGAAAAGAGCGGCGGCACCAAGCTCTGGTCCATCAGCGGTCACGTCAAGAAACCGGGCGTCTATGAACTTCCGATGGGCTATGCCGATATGGAAAAGTTCATTATGGAAGACTGCGGCGGCATGCTCCGGAGCGATAAAAAGCTTAAGGCAGTTATCCCGGGCGGATCGAGCGTTTACATAATGAACGCCGGCCAGATCCTTGGCCAGGGCGTCACGCTCGACTACGAAGGCCTCGTCGAGGCCGGATCCATGCTCGGCACCGGCGGGATGATGGTGATGGATGAAACGGTCGACATAATGGAGACGACCAAGAACCTCTCGGAGTTTTACAAACACGAATCTTGCGGTTGGTGCACACCCTGCCGCGAGGGCACGGATTGGATCGTCAAGATATTCGACCGCATTGCGGCCGGAGGCGGAAAGCCGAGTGACGCTCAGCTTTTGCTCGATATCTGCGACAACATTGAGGGCAAGTCATTCTGTCCGCTCGGCGATGCGGCCGCGTGGCTGATCCAGAGCGCGATAAAACAGTTTCCGGATGATTTCAAGAGGTGGATCGCCGGAAGACCAATGGAAACGGTACTCAGCCGAACAACTGAGAGAGGTAATTATGGGAAAAGGCGATAAACGAACACGGAAAGGAAAGATCTCAGCCGGAAGCTACGGAAAGACCCGCCCGAAAGGCGGCAAGAAAAGACCGGCGGCCAACCGAAGACCGGCGAATAGGCCTGATTTTGATAATGCCCGGCCGCGGCCGGATGTAAACTCTTAATGTCACAAGAGAAAGTAAAAGTAGTCTTGAACGGAGTGGAGGTCGAGGCCGATAAAGGTGCGGTCCTGATAGATGTTTGTCGTGAGAACGACGAGAACATCCCTTCCTTCTGTTATTACAAGGACCTCGAGCCGCAGGCCTCATGCCGGATGTGCCTTGTCCGCATCGACAAGATGCCGAAGCTCCAGACCTCGTGCACCATAAAGTGTTCGACGGAATGGTCGTAACGACCGAGAGCCCTGAGATCGAAAAGGCACAGCGGGCGATGGGCGAGTTTCTGCTTGCCAACCATCCGCCCGATTGCCCTGTCTGCGACCGCGGCGGCGAGTGCGAACTGCAAGAGGTCATCTTCGATTGGGGCGACGTCGAAGAGCGTTTTACTGAACGCAAGAACGTCCAGCCCGAGAAATACCTCTCGCCGATCGTTGCTAACGACCCGCAGCGGTGCATTCTCTGCAAACGCTGCACTCGCGTGTGCAACGAATGGATGGGCGAGGACGCCATTGAGGCCGGCAACCGCGGCGTCAATACCGTTATCGGCACCTACGGCGGGTGGCTCAATTGCTCGCAGTGCGGAAACTGCATCGAGGTCTGCCCGACCGGGACGCTTCTCGACGCCGTTTACCGGCATGAAACACGCCCTTGGGAGCTAGACCAGACCGTCTCGACCGATGTTTACAGCTCGGACGGAATGCAGATCTCTATCGGGTCACGTGGCGGCAAGGTGCATCGCATCGTCGCCCGCGACCGTTACGTCAACGGGCTCAACGGCGAGTTCCTCGATGTAGGCTACGCTTTGCACACGAATTCATCAATCACCCCGACCGCATCAAGACGCCGATGATCCGCTACTCAAAGGGCGGAAAGCTGATTCCCGCAACCTGGGACGCGGCCATCACGATGATCGCCGATCGGTTTGCCGAGTACGGTTCCGCAGTCGGTGTTATCGCCAGCCCACGGCTGACAAATGAATCGCTCTTCACGCTCGGCCGCTTTGCAAAGGAAGTCGTCAATAGCGACAACCTCGCCGTTGCCGACCCGCTGAGCATGGCCGCCTTTATGGCCAATCTGAGTGCTCCGCTCGCGACGCATAACGATATTCGCTACGCCTCGGCGATCGTCATCATCGGCGGCGAGCCGGAAGAAGAACAGACCTTTACCGCAAAGCAGGTTCGGCAGGCCGTCCGGAACGATGGAGCGAAACTCGTCATGGTCAACGACACGCCGATCAGGCTCCGGGCACAGGCCTCGCAGTTCGTTCACATCAACCCCGCAAGCTACGATGCTTTCGCTCTAGCCTTTGCGGGCGGCGACAGCTCTCACTCGATAATGCCGGCGTCGGTTCGGACGAGATCGAAGCGATCCGCACCGTCATCAGCGAAGCCTCGGGCGACGTTGTGATAATGGCCGGGAACCAGCTCTCCGAGGCGGCCCAAGCGGCGATCGCCGCCTCAGCCGCGAGCTTTGCCGGCGAGGGCCGTCGCGTCCTTCTGCATCCGCTTCTGCTTCACAATAATTCAATGGGCGGCGTGGACATTTTGCCATGGGCAAAGCGGGTTGAGGATGTCGTTTCCGCCTCAAAGGCACTGCTCATCGGCGGTAGCCTTCAAGCTGCCTCCGTGCTTGCTGGCAAGGAATTTGTCGTCGTTCAAGAGCTTTTCGAAACGGAAACGACCGACCATGCCGATGTCGTGCTTCCGGCTGCATCATTCGCCGAGGCGGACGGTACATTCACCAACAATGCCGGCAACGTCCAGCGTGTCCGCAAGTCGATCGACCCCGTCCATCAATCAAAACCCGATTGGATGATCACCTCGCTGATCGCCGCCGAGATGGGCGTCGATCTCGCTACTAACTTCTGCCCCGGCCGTTTTCGGGCACTCGCTGATGCAGTCCCGGCTTATGAAGGGCTCCGCTATCCGGCGCTCAAGGACGAATCGAAACCGGTCCAGGCAAAATACTCGATCGAACCCAGCCGCGATATCTCAGCGATCATCGACAAACTAAAAGCATCTGCGGCGTCGCTGGAGCCCGGCGAAAAGATCACGGAGACCCCACGGATCGGACATAAGCTCCATCGGTTGACGACCATGACGAGCAAGACGGCCCAGTTCCACCTGCTCGCCCATGGCAACCCGAAACCAGATAACCTGCTTGTCGCTCCGCTCGTACAGTTCAACCCAGACGGGACGCCGCGTGAAGAGGCGGAATCGGCCACGGTCGGCATTGCGGACCGAGCCCAAGTCGGAGGCACGAAGTAAATCTCTTTATGGAAACTGCTTTCAAAACGGCTTTTCCGTTCATCGTTTATTCGCTCGGCATTGTTGCGGCGTTTGGCGGCGTGATGATGATCGTCGCGTACACCGTTCTCGCCGAACGCAAAGTGCTCGGCTGGATCCAGGGCCGCATCGGCCCTAACCGCGTCGGCCCGTGGGGCGTGCTCCAACCCTTTGCGGATCTGCTTAAGTTCATCCTTAAGGAAGACCTTACCCCGGATAAATCGACCAAGTTCGTATATTTTCTAGCTCCGATCGTAGCTTTGACGGCGGCATTTCTGCCGATGGTCGTTTATCCCTTCGGCCCGCCGCTCAGCGATCCACTCAGTTGGTTGGTTCCCTATCTGCCGGTTATTCCACTCGGTGCGGAACCGAACATCGTCGCATGGATCGCCGAGCAGGCGAAGAACATGCCGCTGACGATCGCGCGGATCGATATCGGTGTGCTTTTCGTTCTGGCGGTCACGTCTGTCGGTGTTTACGGCATCGCTCTGGCGGGATGGTCGTCCAACAACAAATATTCGCTGATGGGCGGACTTCGCTCCTCGGCCCAGATGATCTCTTACGAGCTTGCGATGGGAGCGTCGGTGCTCGGCGTCGTAATGCTCGCCGGAACGCTCGACCTCAACGGCATCATCAACGCCCAGGCAAATTCGCCGTGGTATATGCGTTGGTTCATCATCCCGCAGTTCATTGGCTTTATCGTGTTCCTGATCTCCGCATTTGCGGAAACGAACCGGGTGCCGTTTGACCTGCCCGAGGCTGAGACCGAACTCGTCGCCGGTTTCCATACCGAGTATTCGGCACTTAAGTTCGCGCTGTTCTTCATGGCAGAGTATGTAAACATGTTCACCGTTTCGGTGATGTGCGTCGTGCTCTTCCTCGGCGGTTGGTATGTGCCGGGCCTGAGCCACATCTTCGAGGTTGGCTCTATTCCGTACGCACTCGTCAGCCACGTGGCGTTCCTTTTGAAGATATTCTTCTTCCTGTTTCTCTATATTTGGATACGGGGAACGCTGCCGCGTTTCCGGTTTGACCAGTTGATGAGTTTCGGCTGGAAGTTTTTGTTGCCGGTCGCTATCGGCAACGTCATTGTGACGACGATCGTTGTTTTCTTTCTGAATCGGTAGTTCACCGTTTGGCTTCCGCGAGCCGTCGCGGTAACAAGTTATGGCAGGCACTGTCCTTTTCTTTCTGTTTGCGGGTTTTGCGATCGCTTGTGCGATCTCAATGGTCTATCACCGCAACCCGCTTTACTCGGCGATCTCACTGATCGGCGTGTTTCTGGCTCTCTCGGCTCTTTATTTGACGCTGGCGGCGCCGTTCATCGCTATCACGCAGATCCTCGTCTATGCAGGAGCGATCATGGTCCTTGTCATCTTTGTGATCATGCTGCTCAACTTGGATGAGGACAAGCCGCTCAACCGGCTTAAGTATCTTTACGCCGTTGGCGGCGGGCTCGGGGTTGCGTTGCTTGCTCAGACATTCTTTATTTTTTATGCGGTGCTCAAAGCGCCGAAGGCCGAGGTTGACCCGAATACGACGGTTGGCAAGACTATGTCAATTGGCCGGGCGATGTACACAGAATATCTGCTGCCGGTCGAGATCGTCGGCGTGATGCTCCTGATGGCGATAATCGGCGCTGTCATTCTTGTCCGCAAAATGGAGCACCCGCATCTTGAATTGGTCGGCGAAGGCGAGGACGAGAAGTAATAGAAAACTTCGATCGAGATAGATTTTAGGGCGGTGAGCCGCCGAGTACGAGATAAGAAAATGCAGCCAGGATTGGAAAGCTATTTGGCACTCTCGGGCATCCTCTTCACCATCGGTGCGGTCGGGGTCGTCTATAAGCGCAACGCGATCGGGATGTTCATGTGCATCGAGCTGATGCTCAATGCCGTTAACCTGACGTTCGTCGCATTCTCGCGTTACTACGGAGATGTCTCGGGGCAATTGTTCGTCTTTATGGTGATGAGCGTCGCCGCGGCCGAAGCCGCCGTCGGCCTCGGCATCATCATCGCGTTCTTCCGCAACCGGCTTTCGGTCGATGTGGACGATGCAAGTATTTTGAAGTTTTAGGACGCTTTTAACGAATGAACTGGCGTGTTCGACAAATTGCAGTAATTGGGTGTCTGGCTTTTGCCGCGGCCTCCTCATCGGCGTTTGGACAGACGGGAAATGAATGTTCGCTGCCCGCCGAATCGGCATTCAGGTCGATGAGCCGGGCCGAAATGGAAGCCTTGATTGCTGACGTCGCGGAAGCAAACCCGGTAATGATCGAACGGCTACGCAACGAGCCGGAGCTGCGAAAAGCCCAGGTCGAGAATATTCGCGAGCTACTCGCGTTTGCGTCTGCGGCGGTAAAGGATGGCCTTGCTTCCGAAAACGTCAATTGTGCCGAACTCGCAAGCCTGCGAGATGAGTTGGTCGCCGGCCACTTCTGGCTTGGGGACGGCGAGGCTAAGACGCTCTTCCGCGACACCATAAGCGAGGAGCAGGTCGCTGACTTCTGGAAAGGCAACAATACACAAGAAGCCGCCAGCCGCAAAGAACAGTTTGAACGGTTTCTTTCGGTCAAGCTCGCTTTGCTCGAGCGGCATTCGCCCGACGGCGAAGCTACGACAGTAGCACAGGAGGAACGCGTGCAGGCAGAGGACTTTTTCGCTCGAACAAAGATCGCCGTAAGCGAGTTTGAGTCACGGAAAACTCAGGTCTCAGACCGGACCAAAGGCTTGATCGAGATGAACATCAAGCTTCAGCAGGCACAGTTCCTTGCTCGCCGTTATGCTGAAACGATCGGGAGCAAGATCTCTGCTTCCGATGATGAGATTGCCAAGTTCATTACCGCACGGCCGGAATTGGACAATTCTGCAAAAAAGGCAAAAGCGGAACAGATATTACTGCGTGCACAAAAGGGCGAGGACTTTGCGGCTTTAGCGAATGAATTCACCGAAGATCCGGGAAACGGCGATGAGAGCGGCAAGTTGGGGGGGCTTTATAAAGGTGTAGGCCGCGGCGTGTTTCTTCCCGCGTTCGAGCAAGCAGCACTTTCGCTCAAACCCGGGGAAATCTTCCCGACGTTGGTCGAGACCGACTTCGCGTCGTCAAACCCGAGCGAAAGGACCGTCTGCCGATGGAACGTTCGACGTGCGCCATATTCTGATCGGTACGACCATCGCCGATCCGGACGCCCCCGAAGGACGCGGACTGCCGGTTCGCGAATATGCTCGGCAGCAGATCGAAACTGAGAAAGAGCGAAAGCTTTTGGCCTCGCTTATCCAGACACACCAGATCACGGTGGCCGACGATTTTGTGCTGCCGGCGGCGACCGCGAAGCCGCAGCCGCGTAAAAGGAATTGAAGATCCGCTGAAGACTTTCTAGCGGTTGCAGTTGGTCGTACGGGGAATTTTCAAGCGACACTGGATATACCCGGTGAAATGTAATGATCGAGAATAATCTCTTAAGCATAATCATCTTCGCCCCGCTTGCGGGTGCGTTGATCAACTGGCTCGTCGGCGGAAGGCTAAAGAACGAAATGTTCAGCGGCCTGGTCGCCTGCGGCTCTATCGCCATTTCGACCGTCGTCGCCTTCTATCTCGCATTTTTTGCGAATGGCGGAGCGTTGTTCAACGAAAAGCCAACCCTCGACCATATCTGGACGTGGGTGAATGTCGCCGGCTTCCGAGCGGACTTCGCCCTCGGCATGGATCCGCTCTCGGGCATTTATGCCTGCTTCATTACCTTCGTCGGGCTCTTGATCCACATCTTCGCCACCGGCTATATGCACGGCGACAGCGGGTTCTACCGGTTCTTTGCCTACCTGAACCTCTTTATGTTCGCGATGCTGACGCTCGTGCTCGCGGATAACTACCTGCTGATGTTCGTCGGCTGGGAAGGCGTCGGGCTGTGCTCGTATCTGCTCATCGGTTACTACGTTAAAAAGAACGAAGCCCGCGAGGCTGCAAAGAAAGCTTTCGTGATGAACCGCATCGGCGACTGGGGCGTGCTGATGGGAATTTTTCTCATCTTTACGCTGACCGGGTCGATCTCTTTCTTTGATAAGACCGTTGACGGCGTCGAGGTTCAGAGCGTTTTCACCTACGTGCTCGTCAATATGCAGGCCGAGCCCTTCACTTGGGGTGCGATCATCGCCGGCGGCCTGACCTGATCCACGCCGCGACGATGGTCACCGCCGGCGTCTATCTCGTCGTCCGCTCGAACGCAATATATCAGCTTTCGCCGACCGCGATGTGGATCATCGCCGTTATCGGCGCCGCGACCGCGATCTTTGCCGCGACCATCGCTATTGCTCAAAACGACATCAAGAAGGTGCTCGCCTATTCGACCGTTTCGCAGCTCGGCTTTATGTTCCTTGCGGCGGGCGTCGGCGCTTTCGTCGTCGCCATTTTCCACGTGATGACCCACGCCTTCTTCAAGGCACTTCTCTTCCTCGGCTCCGGTTCTGTTATCCACGGAATGCACCACGAGCAGGACATGCGGCGGATGGGCAACCTGAAAAAATATATGCCGATCACCTTCATCACGATGGTGATGGGCTGGCTCGCAATTGCGGGCATCCCGATCTGGGCCGGTTTTTTCTCAAAGGACGAGATACTTTACAAGACCTTTGCCGCCGATAAATATTTCCAGAACGGCTACTTCCCCGGCAACGAGATCCTCTGGGGCGTTGCGGTCGTCACCGCCATCCTGACCGCCATCTATATGACGCGGATGATGGTGATGACATTCTGGGGCGAGGAGCGTTTCCATGAGGTGCTGCCGGGCGAAGAGCATCACGGCCACGACGATGACGCTCACGCGGATGCTCACGGTGCCGAGCATCAGGACGCTCGTGCTGATGCTCACACCGATAACGACGAAGACGAGCACCACCATGCTCTTCCGCCGGACTTCAAGCCGCACGAATCGCCGTGGGTGATGACGGTTCCGCTCATCGTCCTCGCATTCCTTTCGACCGTTGGAGGCCTCGTCGGCATTCCCTATGCGATGAGCTCGCTTCCGGTCGTAAGTTCGATCGTTGGCAAGGAAGCTAATCACTTCGAGCATGTGCTCGAGCCCGTCGTCGCCGAAGTCCATACCCCGGCCGCCGAAAAGGCCCGCGAGAATGCCAAGGCACATTCGCCCGAGGCTATCAGCACCGAGCGTTGGCTTGCTCTGCTCTCGATCGTTCTGGCTGCGGTCGGAATTGCCATCGGCTGGTTTGGCTTCCGCAGCAACCCGCTCCGGAAGATGCCGAAGATACTCGAGGACAAGTGGCGGCTCGACGAGCTTTACAACGGTTACATTGTTGATCCACTGACGCGGCTCTCGACCAACACTTTGTGGAAAGGCTTTGACCTCGGCTTTATTGACGGCATTGTCAATGGCATCGGGAGCTTCGTCTCCGAGCTCGGCGGCATCGCTCGAAACATACAGGGCGGATTTGTCCGCTCCTATGCGGCGTTCATCATCGGCGGTGCGGTTCTGGTGCTCGGTTATTTCGTTTATTTCGGCTATAAGCTGATCGGTTAGTTTTTCTCGTATGCTTTTCTTTCGGTCGATCTTTGCAGTGTTATTGCTCGCCGTCGCAGCGTCTGCGGGCTCGCAAGCGATCAAGAGCGGCGAATACGGCAGCCTGCTTATCGGTGTTGCCGCCGATGGAACGCTGACCGGCCATTTCCGCGAAACCACCGGAATGGACGAAAATGGCCGACCGCGTTTTACCTGCTCGTTCGTGATCCGGGGCGAAACGGGCGACGATGGCTTTTATCGGATCAAAACATGGCATCCGGAATTTCGCGAGGAAGTCATCGAGGGCGAACTCTCTTTCGTTGAAATGGACGGGCGTTCCGGCCTTCGGATTAAGCTCGAAGGCGAGCACGGCGGCTGCTGGAATGTAGCTCCGATGCTTAAAGAAGACGAGGGCGTCGATTTTGATCTGACATCGCCCGGCGATTGACCGGAGATCAGAATGGCCAAGGCAGCGAAGGCTTATTTTCATAGCTCTGCCGATGCGAAAACGAAGGGCCGTGCGTTTGTTGTAAAGAACGACGTCGTCCGCATTTCGGAAATTCGGGCCGGTTGGGCTGAAGCGATATTCAAGAACGACACCGGCCGCACGACCCGCGGTTGGCTGAAAACAGATGACCTTTATCCGGCCGCACCGTAGGCTCCGGATAGAAGAACAAAAATGGACTTTGTATCTGAAAATCTTTTGACCTTGCTTATCCTGCTGCCGGTTTCGGCGCGGTAGCCTCGTCGCCCATCAGATGTTCTGGAAGCAGGAAGAGCATCTCAATGGGTCACACTCGCCATCACGGTGGTGATCTTCCTGCTTTCGCTTCACTGCTGGCGAGGGCGGAACGAAGGCAGGCGGTTTCTCGTTCGTCAAGAATGTCCCGTGGATCGAGGCGATCAATACGAATTATCACGTCGGCATCGATGGGCTGAGCCTATGGCTGGTCATTCTGACGACGTTCATAATGCCGATCGCTATCCTCTCGACCTGGCACGCCGTCGAGAAGCGGCCGCTGGCGTTCTACGCGTTTCTGCTGCTTTTACAGAGCGCGATGATCGGCGTTTTTGTCTCGCTTGATCTGTTGGTCTTCTATCTGTTTTTCGAGGCCTCGCTCGTCCCGATGTTCTTCCTTATCGGCATTTGGGGCGGAGCCAACCGCATTTATGCCGCGGTCAAGTTCTTTATCTTTACGGCAGTCGGCAGCCTCCTGATGCTCGTTGCGATCATCGCGCTTTACTTCATGCATCAGCAGGCGACCGGCGTCGGCACGTTCGATTTCGTCACGCTCCTCGGCTCTATCGAATCCGGAACGCTCGCCTTCTCGGCATCGACCGGGCTGCTGCTGTTCATCGCGTTCGCTCTCGCGTTCTCGATCAAAGTGCCGCTTTTCCCGTTTCACACATGGCTTCCGGATGCGCACACCGAGGCACCGACGGCCGGCTCCGTGATCCTTGCCGCCGTGTTGCTCAAGATGGGAACCTACGGCCTGATGCGGTTCAATTTTCCGCTCTTTCCTGAGGCGGCCCGCGAGCTTGCCCCGATCTTCATCGTCCTCGCGATCATCGGTATCATTTACGGTGCCCTCGTCGCGATGGTACAGCCGGACGTAAAACGGCTCGTCGCTTATTCATCGGTTGCCCACATGGGCTTTGTCATCTTGGGAATGTTCTCGTTCACCGAATGGGGAATGCAGGGAGCACTTTACCAGATGCTCAACCACGGCATCTCGACCGGTGCACTCTTCCTGCTCGTCGGCTTTATTTACGAACGCCGGCACACCCGCGAGATCAGCGAATTCGGCGGCCTCGCGAACGTGATGCCGATCTATGCGACCTTTTTCGTCATTACAGCGATGTCGTCGGTCGGCCTGCCATTCCTTAATGGTTTTGTCGGTGAGTTCCTGATCATGATCGGGATGTGGAAGTCCTCGATCCTCGCCGTCACCGCAACCGTTAACTGGAACTACATCGCGACGATGGCCGCCGGAACCGGCGTCATCTTCGCCGCCGTCTACCTACTCTGGATGATCCAGCGGGTCTTTTTCGGCAAGGTGACGAATGAGAAGAATCGCGGCCTCGTCGACCTCAGCCCTCGTGAGATCGGCATTATGATCCCGCTTCTTTTCCTTATGGTCTTCATGGGTGTTTATCCGCGTCCGTTCCTTGACCGCTCGCGTGATGCGGTCGTCGCGATTCAAGAACGCGTTGTGAAACAGGCCGGCGGAACGGTCGAGGTGGTTGAGACCTTCGAAAAGGAATAACGGCCCGAGAAAGTTTGTATGCAATTGTCTGACCCGAACGTAAATCTTTTGATCATAATGCCGGAGATCATCATCGCCCTGACCGGCGTTGTCGTGATGCTCTACGATTGCTTTTTCCCGAAGAACCGCGGGATAACCGGCACGATGTCGCTCATCGGCATTGCGGCGGCCGCCATCTCTATCGCACTGATCTGGCCCGGCGGTTCGGTGCCGACCTCGGCCTGGGGCGGAATGATCGTTCACGACAGCCTCCGGCTGAGTTTCTCGGTCGTATTTCTGCTCGTCGCCGCGCTTACGATTTTGGTCTCGAGCGTCTGGATCGAACGCGAGGATGTGCCCGGCGGTGAGTATCACGCTTTGCTCCTTTTTGCGACATTCGGCATGCTCCTGATGTCTTCGGCAATGACCTCGTCATCATTTTCCCCCCGGGCTTGAAACGCTTTCGATCGCCACCTACGTCATGGCCGGGCTCCTGCAGTCGGACCTCAAGTCGAACGAATCCGCGATGAAGTACTTCATCCTCGGTTCTCTCGCCTCGGCATTTCTGCTCTATGGAATGGCCCTGGTCTATGGAGCGACCGGAACGATGAACATCACCGAGATCGCCGCCAAGGCCGCCGACCCGAACTTCCCCGCCCTTCTTCTCGTTGGTGCGGCGATGCTCGTCGTCGGCTTCGGTTTCAAGGTCGCGGCCGCTCCGTTCCACGTCTGGACGCCGGACGTTTACGAGGGTGCTCCCTCGCCCGTTACCGGCTTTATGGCCGCCGGGCCCAAGGCTGCGGCATTTGCCTCGTTCCTTCGGATATTCGTCATCGGCTTTCCGGTGGTCGGCGGGCTCGAGGCCGCAGGTTATCTAAATTATTCGTGGACGACCGCCCTTGCCGTCATGGCCATCGCAACGATGACGGTCGGCAACGTCGCCGCGATAATGCAGAACAACGTCAAGCGTATGCTTGCGTATTCCTCGATCGCTCATGCAGGCTATGCCCTTGTCGGCTTTGTCGGAGCGGGCGTCGCCCTAACCCAATCGAACCGCGACGCCGCCATCGCCGCGGTCGCGTTCTATATGCTTTCTTACGCGGTGGCGAACATTGGCTCATTTGCCATCATCACCCTGCTCGGCCAGAAGAACGACCGCCGGACTGAGTTTGAGGATTTCAACGGCATCGGCTTTAAATCGCCCGTGCTCGCCTTTACGCTCTCGCTCTTTATGCTCAGCCTGCTCGGGCTGCCTTTGACCGCGGGCTTTATCGGCAAGGTGCTCGTCTTTCGGCCCGCTCTCGAGGCAAACAACCCTTTGCTGACGATCATGGTCGTCGCCGCCGTTATCAATACCGCGATCTCGGCTTACTATTACCTGCGTATGATCGTCGTGATGTTCTTCAAGGAGCGTGCGTCCGATTGGGTCGAGCCCCGAATTCCGTCGGCACTCGCCGCGGCGATCCTGGTTACGGTCATCGGCACATTTTACTTCGGCATCTTCGGCAACCGCGTCATCGAACGGTTCAGCAGCCAGCCTATCGCCGAGGCCGTTTCACAGCGTTGATCGACCGAGCCGGATGTCAGAGCCCTAGCGCTACATCCGGCTTTGGTATTTTAAACCGACAAGCATTCGGCATATGAAGCGAGCTCAAGAGATCCGCGGAAGCCATCGGCGAAGCATGGATACCGCATATTTATGCGGACCGCGTTCGCCCGCTGAGGACGCGAGCCTTTGAGATGGACATCGCCGAACGCGAGACGTCGCCGGAGATAATGGACACACTGCTCGGCTGCGAGCTTAAGGTCGGCCGCGTTCGCGTTCAATGCCCAACGGGCCGCCGTCGTCCGCGAAATGCGGACGGAGATCGCAAAGATCGGCTCCGGCGAACTGATGCCGCTCTTTGACACCTCGACCAAGCAAAGGAAAGACTGATATAATCATCAAATTGTTCTTAACCCGGAATTACGGGTTAAGGAACAGTTCATAGTAGATTAACGCTTATGTTCGATGCCGTTCGCCAATCCGCCGTTCGAGAAGAGTTGCCGTTCCCACATGGAAACCGAACCTTCTGTCTTTACGAGCCGATCGAAAAGACAATCGACAGCGCCCGAGTCCTGATCGTCAATAATCTGCTGCGTTACGAAACCGACCTCTCGCCGCTGGCGTTTGAGGACTGGCAGGACTCGATCCCCTCGCGGCTTCGATTTGAACGCAAGGTCGCCGGAATGGCGACCGACAACATCGCACAGAACCTCAACCGGCTTGTGCGTTCGCCAAAATCGATCACAGTTCACCTCTCGGAGATCGCTCGGGCAGTGGCCGATTTTCGCCCCGAGGCGATCGTTTTAAGCGGAACCTTTAGCGATTTTGACTACTACAATCCGGAGCACATCGAGAGCTTCAAGGAGTTTATTCACAAGACAAAGCTACCCGTGCTCGCCATCTGCGGAGCACATCAGCTCGTCGGCGTCGCCTATGGTTCTGAGCTCAAAACGCTCGATGGTCTTGAGCTGCACGAAAAACGTTCGGATCGGCTCGTTGAATATCAGTACCGCTTCGTCAAGATCACCGACCGTTCGGACCCGATCTTCGATGGGATCGACGATACGATGTCCGGCGTTTGGCAGGACTACACCAAAGAGAGCGACGTCCTCCGCGTTTGGCAGAACCATGGCGTCCAGGTAATGGGCGTGCCCGAGGGCTTTCATCTGCTTGCCAGCTCATACCTCTGCCGCAACCAGATGATGGTCAAGCGGTCCGAGGGACAGATGATCTACTGCGTTCAGTTCCACCTCGAAAAGTCGTTCGAAGATTGGTCAAAGAACCCGACCCGCTGGGAACACCCGAACGAGTCCCGCGATGGCCGCATCCTCTTCGAAAATTTCCTCAAGCTCGCAAAGCAACACCGCTAGCCCATATACGAAAGCTTAAAAAAGGCTGCCCCGATATTCGAGGCAGCCTTTTTCGTTGCTTCTACGAAACCGTCGCCGATCAATCGAAACAGTGCTCGGGAACGTTCTCGAGCGTATCTTCGATCAACATATCGACTACGGCCTTGAAATCACCGCCTGTTTCCTCGTAAACCTTCAGCTGCTTGTCGGCCGAAGTTCCCCGTTCAAGGATCGTATGGATATGCTCGACCTCCTTCCGCGAACCAAGCGGATCAAGCACATCGTCAACAAAATCGAGCAGTTCGCGGATCAGGTCCTTTACCGGCACCTCTTTCTGCTTGCCGAGGTCGAGGAGCTTACCGTCCAGCCCGTAACGGACCGCCCGCCACTTGTTCTCCTGTATCAGACGGCGATGATAAAGCCGGAAACCCAGATTCTTGTCTATCAGCACGTTCAGCTTGGCAACGATCGCCTGGAATAGGCCGCCACCGCGATCGTATCGTCTACCCTGGTCGGGATGTCGCATATCCGGAATTCGAGCGTCGGGAATTTGCAGTGCGGGCGCACGTCCCACCAGATCTTCGTACCGTCCTGAATGCAGTTCATCTTGACGAGCAGATCGACGTAACGCTGATACTGCTGAAACGACTCGAAATGATCGGGAATATCCGTTCGCGGGAATTTCTTGAAAACCTCCGAGCGGTATGACTTGAGGCCGGTATTAAAGCCAAGCCAGAACGGCGACGAGGTCGTCATTGCCAGAACGTGCGGGAGAAAATAGCGGGCCGCGTTCATTATGTTGATCCGCCGGTCCAGGTCCTCGACCGCCACGTGGACGTGAACGCCGAAGATCAGCAGGCTGCGGCTACCATCTGCAGCTCGTCCACGAGCAGCTTGTAGCGGTCGCCTTCGTAGATCTCCTGCTCGGACCACTTTGAGAATGGATGCGTCGAGGCCGCAGCGATCGCCATTCCTTTTCGGCGAGCGAGCCCGGAGATGATGCAGCGAAGCTTCGTGATATCTTCGCGAGCTTCCTGAATATTGGCACAAACGCCCGTCCCGACCTCGATCATCGACTGGATCATCTCCGGCTTGATCTTCTCGCCGAGCAGCAGCTTGCCCTCATCGAGGATCTCGGAAACATGAGATTTTAGTTCCCGTGTGTGCGGGTCGACGATCTGGAATTCCTCTTCGATGCCGAGTGTGAATTGTTCAAACATTTAGTGTCTCTTCCTTCCCTAAGAATATTCAGGCGGTGTTTCTATTCTGTTAACTGCTTTTATGCCGCTGTGCTTTCGGCAGCAGGCTCGCCCGGGGCTGCCATTTGCTCCGCAAGTTCGAGGAACGCCTTGGCCGCGTGTGAGAGCGGCGAATTTCGGCGGTAAACTATGTGAAGCCGCCGTTCGAGCCTCATTTCTTTAACTGAGATCCCAATCAAGTGTCCGCTTTCGATCTCAGCCGCTGCCGTCAATCTGGGCACGAGAGCAACGCCTGCATTCTGCTCGACCATCCGCTTTATCGCTTCGAGCGACGGCAGCTCGACCGTTATCCGCAGCGGGGTCCGATTACTTGCAAAACACTCTATCACTTTTTCGCGATAAGGCGATTTCGCATTGTGTGCAATAAAGGTCTCTTCCGCCAGTTCTTTGATCGGGATGATCTCGGCTCCCGAAAACCGGTACCCGGTGCGACGATCAGCACAAGCTCATCAGTTAGAACCTGCATCGCCTTCAAACCGGCATCGGCAGGCTTGAATGAAAGCACGCCGAGCTCGACCTCACGCGAGGCGATCTCTTTCGGTATCCGGCTCGCGACGCCGCGTTTGACCTCGACCTTGATCTGCGGATGCCGCTGGCGAAATTCGATTATCAACGGCAGCAGGTAAAAGACCGTGTGCTCGTTACGCTGATCGTCACCTTTCCGCGGTGGAGTTCCGGAAAGCTCCTTTACCGCAAGCTCCGCATTGCGGCGGAGGTTCAGTATCTGCCGTGCGTATTCGACCAGTATCTCGCCGGCATCGGTCAGCGTACCGTCCTTTGACGAGCGATCAAAGAGCCGCTGCCCGAGGTCCTGCTCAAGCCGGCTGATCGCCTGGCTTACTGCCGGCTGCGTTCGGTCAAGTATCTCGGCCGCCCTTGAGAAGCTCCGCTCATTGGCCACCGTCACTAGTACTTCAAGCTGGTTAATATCCATCTTAATTCAGAGATTGTGAGATTATCCTATCCGATAGTTTTATAACTTTCAATTATAAACCGAGTCGATTTTCAAATTTTCGCCAAAAAGCGCCCGAGATGCCTTACACTCCGCACTTTTCCGGAGCCCTTGTTTCGGCCCTAACTTGTTTGACATACAAGACTTCGACCGATACCATTTCGGTTGGCGATCAAAGTCCCGCCGCGTTGGTCAATTTCCTCAAAAGTAGATAAAATGGCTGATTAGCAAGTTCAGCGTTTCTGCTCTATCTAGTATGGGATTTTCAACAATTGCGATCCACGCCGGAAACGAACCGGATCCGGCAACCGGCGCGGTATCGGTCCCCATTTACCAAACCTCGACCTACGCACAGGACGGCCTTGGCCGGCACAAGGGCTTAAGGAATACGCTCGAACGCAAAATCCGACCCGCACTGCTTTCGAGAAAAATATTGCAGCACTTGAAAATGCACGCTTCGGCTTTGCCTTCGCCTCCGGGATGTCGGCGATCGATACGGTGCTCAAGCTCGTCAAGGCCGGCGAGCACGTCCTGCTCGGCGATAATACTTACGGCGGCACGTTCCGCCTCTTCGATCGCGTACTGCGCAACTACGGCGTCGAATTTGATCTGGTCGATAGCTCCGACCTTTCCGCCTTTGAGAACGCCTTTAAGCCGAACACGAAAATGGTGTTTGTCGAAACGCCGACCAATCCGGTGATGACGGTCACCGACCTCGCCGCCGTCGCCGAGCTCTCGCATGCCCGCGGTGCCAAGGTCGTTTGCGACAATACGTTCATGTCGCCTTACTTTCAGCGGCCGCTCGACCTCGGCTGCGACATCGTCGTTCACTCGACGACAAAATATCTTAACGGCCACTCGGACAGCGTCGGCGGCTTTGCCGCTCTCAATGACGAAAAGGACGCCGAGTGGATCGGCTTTGTCCAGAACAGCGTTGGTGCGATACTTTCGCCGATGGATTCTTTCCTCGTGCTTCGCGGTACAAAGACGCTCGCCGTCCGGATGGAGGCCCACGACCGCAACGGCCGGCAGGTGGCAAACTTCCTCGCCGAGCATCCGCGGGTCGAAAAGGTCTATTATCCCGGCCTCGCCTCGCACCCGCAGCACGAACTCGCCAAGCGCCAGCAGTCCGGCTTCGGCGGCATGGTGTCGTTCGAGACCGGCTCGCTTGAGAATGCAAAAAAGGTGCTTGAGGGCGTCAAACTGTGTACACTTGGAGAGAGCCTCGGGGGCGTTGAATCTTTGATCTCGCACCCGGCAACTATGACGCACGCCTCGGTGCCCGAAGAGCGGCGTCGCCAGCTCGGCATTACCGACGGGCTCGTCCGTATCTCCGTCGGCATTGAGGATGCCGAAGATATTATTGCGGACCTCGATCAGGCCCTTGCCTGACGCGTCCGATTACTTTGCGGAGCGTTCCGCCGGCCGGCTACCCGCAGCCGTCCATTTTGATCGTTTATGCTAAATGTTGAGGTTCATGCCACGTCCCATGTCGGACGCGTAAGAAAGGGGAATGAGGATAACTATCTCATGCTCCACATCTCGCGTTCGGTCGCCTGGACGGGCACTCAGGAAGATTCCGAGTTCATCATCGAAAGCCAGACCTTCGAGGTTGATGACAACGGTGTGGTGCTTGCGGTCTCTGACGGCATGGGCGGCGCGATGGCGGGTGAGGGCGCGAGCAAAATGGCCGTTGAGTGCGTTTGCGAAAAGCTGCTCGAAGACGACATCGAAGAAACGCTGACACCCGAGGCTTACGACTACAACCTCATCGCGAAACTCTACTACGCCACCGTTTACGCAAATTATCTTGTCCACCAACAGGGCCGCTCGGACGCTCAGTTCCAGGGAATGGGAGCGACCTTTACCGGCATCGGCGTCACCTCTCGCGGCATCGACCTCATTCAGGTCGGCGACAGCCGCGCATACCTTGTCAGCAACGGAAAGATCTATCAGGTTACAAAGGACCAGTCGCTTGTCCAGCAGCTCATCGATGCTCAGCAGATCTCGCCCGAAGAGGCCGAGACGCACACGCTCAAGAACGTCATTCTCCAGGCCCTCGGAGCACAGAACGAGATCTTCCCCGTCGCCGCCCGGCTCAAGCCCTGCAATGGCGACGTGCTCCTGCTTTGCAGCGACGGCCTTTCAAATAAGGTAAGTGCCGCTGGTATGCAGCGGATCGTAACCGAAAACTACGACTCGCTCGGCCAGGCCGCGGCAACGCTCGTTACCGAAGCCAACGCGAACGGCGGCGAGGACAACATCACCGTCGTCATCGCCAAACTAAGCGGCGATAACCTTCCCGAACCGAACGGCGACGATGTTCAACTTGAGATACTTGATCTTGGGAATGTTCACGACACCGCCGAACAGGATACGGCGGAGATAGTTGAGGACGAGGCCTAGTCCTGCTTCCAGCCCGGTATTTCCTTTCGCGAGGGCGGGACAAAGATCTTCGCTCCTTCGACCCGGACCACCTCGACCTTTCTCGCCAGCGTCAAGCACCGTCTCTTCATCGGCAGGGATCGCGGTCCATTCCGAACCCTGGACGTTGACCGAAGCTGCGTTCAGAGCTCCCTTGCTTCCCTCGAGAACCGTACCGACCTTCCCCGGCAAAGCATCTACGCCAAACTTTGATTCGCGGTCGCCCTTGCCCCACATATAATTTGAAAAGATCGTCCGCGACATCGCCGTCAGAGCACCGGAAACGGCAATGAACGCGATGAACTGCCAGAGGTAGCCAAAGCCCATCATCCCGACAAGAGCGGCAGCCAACGCCCCGAGCCCGAACCAGAAAAGCACGAAGCCGAGCGTAAAGACCTCCGCCACGATCAGCGAAACCCCGAGCACCACCCAAATATCCAAGCGTATTGTTCCATCAGCCAAGAACCTCGACCCTTGCCCAAATGATAGCATATCGCCGCCCGGCCTCACCTCAAGCAGCCGCCGCCTATCAATCTGCCATTCTTTAACCCCCGGAGCCGGCCGTGCTAATCTCATCATCGTGCTGGGGTGGCGGAATTGGTAGACGCCCAGGACTTAAAATCCTGTGAACTAAGGTTCGTGCGGGTTCGACTCCCGCCCTCAGTACCACTATAAAGCATTTATTTACAATCACTTATGGACTGGCCTAGAAATGGGGCGGTCCTTATTTTTGTCCAAAAGTTGCCTCGGGGGGGAATTTGGGGGGGAATTTCCGGGTCAGTATGTATGCGTTTGTGGCTTGAACTGCGACCTTTTGACCCCCAGCGTCCGGTCTGCGAACTGCTCCACAAATGTTCTTGATTCGAGTGGAGAAGAACCTTTTCAATCAATGCTGCAAAGCAATGCCGGCCCTCTATGCTCTCGGGCTAAGATGTCGCAACTTCCTATCGGAAGAAGTCGGACGTCAGACTGGTGAACTAGAAGCAGACTCGCCGGCTTGGATCCTAAAGTTCGACCAGACAAAGGGCTTAATGGAATGGCAGTTCGTCCAGTTGCGTTTTCAGGGATCGGGTGGGATTGCTCCTCTACACGAGTGAGCGCGGTGGATGCCTTCCGTGCCGTTGAAAGCTGTCGAAGCAGTTTCCAGCATCTCGTCCATACGTCACCACGCAGTTTGTCAGGCGAGTTCAGGCTGAGAATCGGAAGCCTTCGTGCCCGAGATGAACGAAAAATAATTGACGGCGAGACACGCCAACGAGAACGCGGAGAGCAGTGCGAAGCCAAGCGTATACGTCCCCGTCGCGTCTTTGACAAGTCCGAGTTCGATCGGCGGGAAAAAGCCACCGAGTCCCCCGAACGCTCCAACGAGCCCGGTGACGGTACCGGTTTCCTTTGGAAAGTATTGCGGGACGAGTTTGAAAACGGCGCCGTTACCGAGACCCAATGCGGCAGCGCATCCGAGAGCTCCGATCGTAAATAAGACGATGGTGGTAAAGCTCAGCAGAAGGGATAGGGCGGCGATCGTCGCAAAAACGAAGAGTAGCACGCGGGCTCCGCCGAACTTGTCGGCGAGGATGCCGCCGACTGGGCGCATCAGTGTTGCGAGCACGACGAACCCGGCAGTGCGTGCTCCGGCATCGGTCGCCGTGAGGTCAAAGATCTCGCGGAGGAACGTCGGCATGTAGAGCGCGAGGGCAACAAATCCGCCGAAGGTGAGGAAATAAAATAGTGAAAGCACCCAGGCTATCTTCGATGTCTTCAACGGAGCGAGCATCTCCGCGACGGACTTGGGACGGGCTGTCGTGGAGTCGCTAACCGCGGTAGCGTAGAAGACGATGCCCCAGATAAATGTGATCGCCGCAAAGATGTAGAAAACGGTTCGCCAGTCACCGAGAGTGAGTGCGAGCACGGGGGCAAAGAATACCGCGATCGATTGACCGATGTTGCCCATGCCGTAAACGCCGAGAGCAGTTCCTTGTTTTTCAGGAGCGAACCATCGCGACGTAAAACCGACGCCGACCGGGAACGTCGTGCCCGCGATTCCGAGGAGCAATCCGAAAGCAAGAAGCTGGTAGTAGCTCGTGGAAAGCGCAATCGCGATCGCCGGGAGGGCCGAGAAAATGAGGAGCCCAGCCATTACATAGCGTCCACCGAACCGGTCTGCGAGCATGCCGGCGAAAATGCGTCCGACGGAGCCGAGAAGAACCGGGGCTGCGATCATTACGCTGCGCTGGGTGGCGGTCAGGTTATAGAGTTGAGTGAAGGTTGGGGCGAGAGCTGCGATAAGCCCCCAGACGGCAAAAGAAACTCCAAATGATGTGGTAGAAAGAAAGAGAGCTTGCACCGCTCCAGGTCGGAATGTGTCACTCATAGGTGTTTAGAATCGGGAAACCTCGCGCGGAAGTCATGGTTATATACCTTTTTAGCCATGGCCGTCGATGGTCGACTTCATTTGCTAAAGGAGCCACCGCGTGTTTGACCTCGCCTCGGGACCGGCTTCCACCAGAGGAAGATGGTCAACGCGATCGACCAGCATACAAAAGAAGCTATGATGAGCGGCCAGAGCTTGTCGAAGTGGCGCGCTAGCGCGGCCTCGATAGCCGCGGACAAGATCCAAAGCTGTGCGAGATTGATCATCACGAACATTACAAGACGTGCTTGCCAGATCGCCGTGCGTCCGCGGTCCTCGTGACGCCTTGGCGTTCCGGGGCTATTGAAATCGACTGCGCCGTCCTTTGTCTCAGAATCAAATTTCATGACTGCCGCCTCCGCTCGGCTCACGTCCGATGGCCCAAACCTCGCTCCCGCGAACCTCGATCAGCACCTTATCCAGGGGACGCGGCGGCGGACCGTAGAGTACCGCGCCTGTGCGAGCATCGAACCCGCCTTCGTGACAAGGACATTCGAGCCGGTCCTTCGACATTTCGTAATAGACCGGGCAGGTGAGGTGCGTACATTTCTGGCCAAATGCGTGATAGGAACCGTCGCGAGAGCGGACGAGGATCGCCGAATCGTGCTCGCCGGGGTAGTAAAAATTCAGGGCTGTTCCCGGCTGCATCACCTCTGCCCTTTCAATTCGATAAGGAGCATATGCCGGTTCCTTGCTCGCGTCATAGACCGATTTCGCGGCGAAGCCCGCGGTTCCTGCTAGCAGCGTCGACGAGGTCAAAAACAGGAAATTGCAGAACTCGCGGCGAGTTACCTGAGCCTCGTCACTGCGGTCATAGGGAAACTCTTCGTCAAATGATTTCGTCGCTTTTCGAACGTCCCGTTCGTCTCTTTTGTTTCCGTCCATATTAAACCTCGATAAAATGGGTCTAAAACTCGTTCCGCTTATCAGAGTCCTCAACCTGGGTATCAATCCACGACTCGTCCCCCGCAGCATCAGAAAAAACCCGCCCTTCAAATACGCCGCATCCATCAACGTTCACTTCATCCGCGTCGGTGGGCAGCATCATATAAACCTTCGTCTCGACCTTTTGATTACCGAACACGTGTGCGTTTACCGGTTTTGTCCGCCGCAACGGGACGATCTGTTCGTAAGTGCCGAACGAGATCGCTCCCGTCGGGCATACACTCGCGCACATCGGCCTGAGACCTTCGCTCGTGCGGTCGTAGCACATATCGCACTTCATCTGCAGATGCATCTGCGAGTTGTACTTAGGTACGCCGAACGGACACGCGTTAACGCAGTTTCGGCAATCGAGGCATCGCGGTTTGAGCGCAGACATGACGACACCGTCTTCGTTCGTCTTGATCGCGTCGGCCGGACAAACGAGAGCGCAGGTCGGTTCAGAACAGTGCATGCAGACGGTCGGCATAGTCGCCGTGGTTTCCGACCGGTCGATGTAGTCAACAAAGATCATCGAGTATCCCTTATGGGTCGAGCATTCTCGACAGGCGGCAACGCATGCACGGCAGCCGATACACCGCTGCGGATCGATGAACATTGTCTCCTTCATTTAGCTAGCCTCCTTTTGCTGTCTGCCCTTAATCGCCTCGCTCAAGCTCATTCCTTTGCGCACCTTTCCCAGTATCGGCAATTCGCGTGAGTGGATCTTTTCAAGTCTTGCAGCGCAGGCCTTGAACTCAGGGATCTTCGACGTCGGATCGAGAGCGGCGATAGTGATCTGGTTTGCCGCCAATTCTTCTCCCCAATGGTATGGAACGAAGATCGTATCCGGTCGGATCGTCTTCACGACCAGAGCCGGAAAGATGCCTTCGCCGCGGCGAGATACGACCTTGACGCGCTCGCCGTCATTGATCTTGTACTTCGCCGCAGTTTCGGGATGGATCTCGACGAACGGCTCCGGGCACTGCTGAACGAGAAAACCGATGCGACGGGTCTGGTTCCCCGACAGATACTGATGGACGATACGCCCGCTCGTGAAGATCAGCGGATATTCATCGTCGGGTTTCTCAGCTGCTCCTTTATATTCGATCGGATGAAACTTCGCCTTTCCATCGGGATGGGCGAACTTCTCTTCGAATAGACGCGGTGTGCCCTCGCTCTCATCGCTTGGGCAGGGCCAGAAAACGCCGTCCTGCTTATCGATCTTTTCGTACGTGATCCCCGAATAATCAGCCTTTCCACCTTTGGACGCGATCCGCAGCTCGTCGAAGATCGCTCTTGGCGACTCGAATTGAAAATACTGCCCGCGGCCCATGCGGTGAGCGATCTCCTGCAAGATCTCCCAGTCTCGTCGGGCCTCGCCCGGCGGATCAATAGCTTTGTTGATCTTTATGACACGCCCCTCGCCGCTAGTCGTAGTCCCTTCGTCCTCGGACCAGGTGGTCCCGGGCAGCACGACGTCAGCATAGCGGGCGGATTCGGACAAAAAGAAGTCGATGCAAACGTTAAACTCAAGCCCTTCAAGCGACTTGCGAACTTCATTCGTATCCGGCAGCGAAACCATCATATTGCTGCAAATGGAGAGAAGCCCGCGAATCTCGCCCTCGCGCATTTTCGCAAACACTTCGACCGCGGAAACACCGGCCTGCGGAAGTTCAGATTCATCGATGCCCCAGACATCCGAAACATACTTCCGATGGTCCGGCTCGTTGATTGACCGATAGCCCGGAAGTTGGTCAGCCTTTTGCCCGTGCTCGCGGCCGCCCTGCCCGTTACCCTGACCCGTTATCGTCCCGTATCCTCGGCCCTTGCTGCCGATCTTTCCGGTGGCGAGAACGATGTTGATATAGCTCAGAACGTTCTCGGTGCCGTTCGAATGATGCTCGATACCTCGGGCATGCATTATCATTCCCGTCCTCGCACGGCCGTAGGCTCGAGCAGCCTGAACGATCTTTTCCGCCGGAACCCCCGAGATCTCAGATGCGACCTGCGGCGTATACTTCATCGCCGTCTCCCGCGTATCATCCCAGCCGTTCGTTCGCGAATCGATAAACGCCTGATCGATGAGATTCTCGCTGATGAGAACGTTAAGGATGCCGTTCGCGACGGCGGCGTCGGTTCCGGGCTTGAGCTGCAAGTGAAGGTCGCCTTGCCGTGCTGTAGGTGTCTCGCGCGGATCAATTACGATCCACATGCCGCCGTTGTCGCGCTGTTTCCAGAGAAAGCCATTTATTATCGGAAACGTCTCAGCGCAGTTAGCCCCGGCTATGATCAGTACTTCAGCGTGCGGAATGTCACTCCACGGATTCGCCGCGCGGTCAATGCCGAACGCCTTGTTGTTCCCGGCGGCCGCTGATGCCATGCACAACCGACCGTTGTAATCGATATATCGCGTTCCGAGAGCTAACCGAGCGAACTTGCCGACGTGGTAGGTCTTCTCCGTGGTCAATGACGAACCGGAGTAAACGGCGATCGAATCTTTGCCGTATTTCTCCTGCAGCGTTTGGAACCGTGAAACGATGAGATCAAAGGCTTCTTCCCACGATGCCCGCTCAAAATTGCCGTTGCGCTTGATCAGCGGGTGTAGGAGGCGGTCGGGGTGATGGGTTTGGAGATACGCCGTTACACCCTTCGGGCAGAGACGCCCTTCGTTGACCGGAAATCGTACCTGGGTTCGACGCCGACGACATGATTCTTTTCTACAAGGAGATTCATTCCACACTGCATACCGCAGTATGGACAATGCGTAGGCACAACCTTGTCGATCACGCGATCTGCGAGCCAACCGTCGATCGGGGCGTCGTGCAGATGTGGCCCGAATTGCTCGATGATCTTTTCTAAATTCTCTACCTTGGACATAAGCGTCTACTCGTTATCGCCCACCTTAGCCCGAGCACCTTCGAAAACCGACTCATTCTTGTTCGGCAAACTCGCATATGCAAGTCCGCGCATGATCCGCTTGCAGCGAGGGCAGTAATCCTGCAGCGTGTGGCCGTTCGGCAAGGTGTAATCGAAACCAAGCTGACCGACAACTTTTTTAGATCCTCGATCCAAATCTTCCCCAGGAACATCGTCCCGCATCGGGGACAGCTCGCCGGCTCCATCTCCTGGGCCCGCTGCTGATATAGTTCAACTCCGATCGAAGCAGGTCGCTGGACGATGTGAAAAAGCTTTCCGAACGGAAGATAAAACAAGGTCATGATCACCGTAGCCTGGTGCATCAGAGCGATGAAAGAATACATGTAGCCTGCAAACCAGAGACTCGAAACTGTCAGCATCAATCCGGAAACAGAGATCGCTATCAGCATCAGATGGGGCGTGAAATCTAGAAGAAAAGACTGATATGCGATCGCTCCGCGATCTTTAAGCCGCCGATGGATAGCGATTGCACAGCCGGCCAAGACCATTATCGCGGTGAAGTCCAGGGCGTGAAACTGCACCCACGCCGCCGCGCTCCGGCCGTCGAGGATCTGACCGGGGAAACCGAAGATGTAGGCGCGGTAACCGAGATCCCCCTCAAGCTTGAAGTGTACCCAACCGAATGCCAGCGGGAATGTGATTAACGCCGCGAGAATGCAGCCCCACATGATCAGGAAGTGCATCAACCAACGGCTGAAGCCCCGTTTGAAGATGAAGTGCTGTGCGACCAGATTCTTTCCGATCGTCGTTGCCGCCGTTGCCGTATTCTTGGCCAGTTTTTCTCTATCTCGAAAGAGTTTCCATCCTCGAAGCCAATAGGCTCGCGTGGCCGGCCGCTGCAGCCAGATCGCGTATCGGTAGACGATCGCGCCCAAGGCGACGATACTGGCGATGGTGTAGCCGAAGAGCGCCGAATCAAAGTGCTCGAGACTTCGTGACCCAATGATAACGAGTAAAGTGAGGAGGGCAGACGCGAGAATTCCTAGTATCGCAGGACGTTTTCGATCGACACCGATGAGGTCTGGTCTCAACAGTTCGCTTGCCATAATCTTCTGTTCTCAAGTCGCAACCAGCGTAACCCAGTTCGCTAACCCAAATCAAACCTTCTCCGCGAGACCGCCATTGGTTCTCTGGGTACATTCTTAGCCTAAAAAAGCTGTTTTCTTTTCCATTGTTGAGAGCGTTTCGTTTCATGCTCTACGGCGATTCGGAAGTCGTCCGGGATGTTTACATTCAAGAAATAATTATCTGATCCTTCAAGATCCTCATAAGCGGAGAATTCTAGAATGTGCGTGTTCAACCGCCTGACCAGGTCCTGCAGGCTCCAATTGTCCGACGACAACATTTCTTTCACGTGTGGAATACAAGTTTGGGCCTTGTAAAGGCCGCAAAGGGGTTGTATGCGTCCGTCAGGTTGCCGTGGAAGGATCGCGTCGATGGTTTCGTTCAAGCCATCATGCTTTTCCCTACAGAACGAGACCATTATTGTGAACAATTCAGAACCCACTAGCGGAAGGTCGCACGCGAGAATCGCAGCCCACTCGGACTTCGCATTAAGCAGTGCAGTATAGAGGCCAACGACAGAGCCTCTCCTGCCCGCCCCAACGGACGCGTCCTCAATAATAATTAGATTCGATCTGTAGTCGCTTGGCGAATGCCCCACGATCGACACAGGTTCCGCGTTCCTTGCCAAAACGTTTGCGGCCCGCTCCACAAGTGTGAGACCTCCAAGCTTCAGTTGTGCTTTGTCCGAACCCATTCGCCGGCTTTGTCCTCCGGCTAAAACGAACCCTTCGATGGCTGTCATTTTTTTAAAATATCAGAATGTATAGGTCGCGCCGAGGTTTAGGTGAGTTGCGTACCTTGGGCCGGTAAAGAGGTAGTCAGTTCTAAATCTGCGAAATTCCGCGCCCACTGCGAACTGAGGGGTGAATCTGTATAGAGCGTTCGCGGCGATAACGAAGTTTCGTGATCTCCAATCGCGGAATGAGAGGCTGACGAGGTCCGAATTAACGGGGTCGTCGATACCAAGGGAACCGTAGATCCCCAGCTGGTTGTTCAGGACGGGAGGTGTATAACCGATTTGGATCCACCCGCCGCGGGTCCCGATCGACCTAACGCCGCCTGGCGTAAGTTTTAAGCCATCTGAATATGCTAACTCGGTGTTGTAGCTTTGAAAAACTCCGCCCTGGAAGCCGCCGAGATTGCGGCCAGAGAATGCTTCTCCGGCGACGGTGACGCTCTCGGCTACGGGAAAATTCCAGTCCACCGCGACGCCAACGGACTCGACGTCATTACGAGTATTTGCCGGGCCGGTAAAGACCCGCGACATACCGAAGTGGCCTGAGACGCCGATGCTGCCGGACTTTTTGGTGCCGAGCCAGTTTGCATTCGAATAGGCGAGGCGGCTCTGTAGGAAAGGGACTCGGGACGCCTGACCGCTGGTCGGCTGCACAACGAATGCGGCGTTGGTCGCGAAATCGCCGGTCTGAGATTCGAGTGCGGCAGCCTGCACGGTGAGGTTGCTGTTCAATTTCTGATCCACGCGGACCTGCGGCAAACGCGCCCAAAGATTGCCGCCCGCTCCCATCTGCGGATTACCGGCCGCGGCGATCGAAACCGGGTTGACGGGTGCGAACACGATCCAATCCTGGCCGACGGTCACAGACGTCCGTTCCCAATCGAGCCGCGTGTAGGCAAGGCGAAGCCGGACGACGCCGAAGTTTTCGCCGATACCTACGGAAGGAAATCCGCCGAAGAAATCGCCTTCGACGACGGCTCCGATTCTCGCGTTCCCGAGCCGTGCGCCTTCGAGTCTGAGACCAAGTCGCGTTTGCCGAGCACTCGCACTGACGTTGCCGCTGCCGGGGAGAGTCGCGAAAAGAGGAACGTCCGCGTTGTTGGTTCCGCCGCTGTTGCCATATGCGTTGAAGAAGAGCGTTCCGTAGGGGATCAGCCGGACGCCCTTTCCGATATCGACGCCGACCTTCGGCTGCTTCTCAGCGGTGTCGGCAGCTTTCGTTTCGGTCGGCTTTACTGCCGCCGCGGTCGGAGCTGGCGATTCCGATTTTAGTTTCTGAAGTTCTTCGAGGATCGCCTGAACCTGCGTCTCGAGCTGCTTGATACGAGTCTCGCGGTCGGCCGGCGATTCTTGCGCGTAAACAGGGAACGACAGCACGAGTACTAAGGCAATTGCGAATATCGGTCTGCTCATAACCATCCCACCTTCAAATACAACGATAAAAAATCCCTTCGGAGCGGAATATGATCTGAGTCATGTCGCGTGCATGAATGGACAATCAAAAGCAAAACGAACAAAATTGTATTCTCGAATGGAAGAACTGCTAAAAGATCTCGGCGGCGAACTGGCGGAAACGATCACGAGATCGGGTACGACGAAGACGTTCGCGCCCAATCAGTCGATCTTTTTCGAAGGTGACACCTCTACGTTTCTGCCGATCGTCTTGTCTGGTAAAGTCAAGCTCGTCAGATTTCCCGAGCCCGGGAAAGAAGTCATTCTCGGGCTGTTTCACTCGGGTGAAGCTTTTGCGATACCGCCGGCGATGGATGGCAAGCGATTCCCCGCCACGGCGGTTGCCATCGAGAAGAGCGATCTGCTGCTGATCCCACGCAAAGACTTTTTGGAGTTAATGAGATCATCGCCAGAGTTTTCAGCGGCGATCATGACCCGGATGTGCGGGATACTCCGCGATCGCGTCGATACCGTTCAGATCCTCGCGACATCCTCCGCCGAGCAGCGGGTAGTGAACGTTTTACTTCGGCTAGCCGGCGACATCGGCGCGGATGAAGTGAAGGAGATCACTTACCGCCGCCAGGACATTGCCGAGATGGCCGGGCTCTCGCTCGAGACGACCATCCGAGCGATCCGAAAACTGGCTGACAAGGGCTGTCTGAAAATCGTAGGCGGGCGCATATATCTCGAGACGACAAATGAGCTTCGCGAATTGGTGCGGTGATCGAAAAGATGATCTGAGTCATATTTGCCCGCGAGCCTTTTCCGCTATCATTCTGCCTAGAGAATATTTACGTGCGAGTAGGCCATGAAACTCAGAATACTTGGTAATTCCATTCGCTTTCGACTCGGCAGGTCTGAGGTCGAGTCCTTCGGCCAATCAGGTTTGATCGAGGAGCGTGTGAGGTTTGGCAGTTCGAATGAAAACGATCTCCGATACGCACTTAAGATCACTGATGGACCCGAGTTCACCGGAAGCTTTGCCGAGGGATCTCTCACAGTAAGCGTTCCTCGGTCGATCGCCGATGATTGGGTCGGCAGCGAAGAAGTAAGCATTTCCGGCAGCCAGAAGCTGGACCACGAAACTTTCCTGAAGTTCTTGATCGAAAAGGATTTCGTCTGCCTCAGCGCCCACAACGACGAAGACCAGTCCGACCGCTATCCACACCCGAACGGCCCCGAGGCTTGTTGAGCAACAAAATTGCGCAACATGACCGAGATCATATTTCCGTCCCTCCGATCTCGCGATAATTATCCCCGACAACAGATCTGGAGGTTCTAACTATGCTCAATGTACAGGGAAAGACGGTTCGGGAAATTGCACTTGAAATGCCGCTCACGACTCGCGTGTTCGAGGAATACAAGATCGATTACTGCTGCCACGGTGACACGCTTTTTGACGAAGCATGCCGGAAGGCCGGAGCTCTACCGGACGTTGTAAACCAGAAGATCGACCTGATCGTAGACGCCGCGACCGAGACCGCGGGCGAAACCCTTTCCGAGATGTCTCTGAACGATCTCATCGATCATATTCTGGACAAACATCACGTATACACAAAAGACGAGATGGCTCATTTGACTCCGTTAATGGCCAAGGTCGCGAGCCGTCACGGAGATCATTATGAATATTTGCTGGAGTTGAAGGACCTTTTTCGCGGCGGTCTGCGACGACCTCGATCCGCATATGATGAAAGAGGAAATGGTGCTGTTCCCATACATTCGGGACCTGGAATACCGCCTATCAAACAACCTGACGGCAGCGTTTCCGGCCTTTGGCACTGTTCGACATCCGATCAGTATGATGAACGTCGAACATGAGGAGGTCGGTGAATTGTTGTCGAAAATGCGTGCGACAACCAACAACTACGCTTTGCCGGACGGCGCGTGTCCGAGTTTTACGGCTCTGTACCACCGGCTTGAGGCTTTCGAGCGCGACATTCACCAACACATCCATTTAGAGAACAATTTGCTGTTTCCCCGATCGGTCGAACTCGAGCGTAGTGCATTCAATTGAAGGCCAGATGTCGAACACCGCTTCGCTAACAACACCCGCACCGGCAATCGGCCGGGTGAGGACGTTTAAGATAAGGCAGATCGCCATTCCGGTCGAACATGGCGGTTGGAGCTTTTTGCTCGAACCGCTGATCGCCGGCGTGGCGGTTGCTTTTTCGGTCGGAGGGTTGTGGATAGTCTTGATGACAATCGGATTTCTCTGCCGACAACCTTGAAGGTCCTGATCGCCGACCGCATGGGGATGAAGGATGCGAGTCGCGCAAAAGCCGCACTGGTCTTCTTGATGGCGTATGCGTCAATCTTCGCGATCGGAATTCTCGGGACGTTGGTCGCTTCCGGCTCGCGGCCGCTTTTGCCTTTCGCGTTGGTGCTGCCGCTCGTCGGATATCAGATCTTTAACGACGTATCGCGTCGGGGCAGGCAGCTCGCCCCCGAACTATGCGGCGCCGTCTCGCTTTCGGCATCTGTTGCGGCGATCGCTATCGCAGGCGGCCAGACCTGGGCCATTGCTGCCTCGCTGTGGACGGTATTTGTCCTCCGTTCGATCCCGTCGATCCTTTACGTCCGAAATCGATTGCTCTTGGAAAAGGGAAAGGATTACTCAAGGACGATCCCAACCCTTTCTCATGTTGTTGGGCTCGCCGCAACCTGCATCCTTGTCTACTTTGGGACGAGCCCGATCTTGACGATCTTTGCGATGCTGATCCTATTGGGCCGCTCGGTCACCGGACTTGCTCCCGGACGGAAAAAGCTGCGGGCGATGCAGATCGGCCTTTCTTGAGATCGCGTACGGAGCGATGACAGTGGTGTCAGTCGTTGCAGGTCACTTCCTGGCATTGTAGGTCGCCGCCTTGCTCCTGTGGCTGCTACATCTGAAGCCGATTTTGTCCCGTTATGCACAACGTTGATATTGACTTGGTCGAGATGTCACTCGACGTGATCAAGTACGCCATCGGTCGCATTTCGGATGCCGATCCGGGCGCCGGTTTTCCAAAAACTGCGGCCGAGTTAAAAAGGCTCGTGGGTGAGACGATCACGCCCCAAGGGATCGGCGGTGAAACGGCGTTCGCTCTGTTCAGGGATGTTCTGGTCAAGTCAAGCGTGTCTATCGATCATCCTCGCCATTTGGCTTTCGTGCCGGCGTCCCCCACACGGGCCGCAGTCTTGTTCGACTTGGTCACCTCGGCAACCGGTGTCCACGGTGCCTTTTGGCTTGAAGGTGCTGGTTGTATTTTTGCGGAGAATCAGGCGATGGAATGGCTCGTCTCGCTGACCGGAATGCCGGCCGGCGCGTTTGGTGTCTTCACCAGCGGCGGTACGGCCGCGAACCTATCGGCAATGGTCACCGCAAGAGAAGACTGGCGGCGGCGGAACCGCAGCCATGCAAGAGTTCGCGGGATCGTGATTACGTCGGAGTGCGCACATTCATCCGTCAAGGCGATGGCGAAGATGATGGATTTGGACGTTATAGTGATCGGCACCGAGTGCCGGCTAGAGGGCGGGATGCTGGCCGACCGAATAAGGCAGTTGACGCGCGACGAACGAAACAGATTCTTCGGGGTCGTCGCCACAGCCGGGACGACGAACGCGGGCATCATCGACGACCTTTCGGGTATCGGCAGTATCTGCAGGTCCGAGGGCGTCTGGTTTCATGTTGACGCCGCTTACGGCGGCGCAGCTCTCGCCGCCCGATCGGCCCGGCAAATGTTCAACGGCATTGAGATGGCCGATAGCATCACGATCGATCCGCACAAATGGCTTTTTTCCCCTTATGATTGCGGCGCCGTGATCTATCGCAACCCGGAACTCGCAAAGAATGCTCACGCTCAGGAGGGCTCGTATCTGGATATTTTCAGTGACGATGGTGCTCACGGGTTCAACCCGTCAGACTACCAAATACAACTGACACGGCGCGTTCGCGGACTTCCGCTGTGGTTCTCACTGGCTATGCACGGCACCCTTCGATATGAACAAGCGATCGAACGCGGGATCGAACTGGCAAAGATCGCAGGAAGACTGATTTCGAAACACCCTTTACAGAACTCCCGTTCGTGAGCCAGCCTGTCAGTGTGTGTTATTCCGGCGATTAGGCTGGTCATCAGACGATTACCGGAATTGACATATCGAAATCACAAACTGGCTTTCGCATTCGTCGCGCCGACCAAGGTAGCAATGAAAGGAATTCGAAACCGTGGCAAGGTTTTGCTCATAATCCTGACACTGACCAGGACATTACCGATATTTTGGGAACGATGGCTTAATCAATCCCCGAATTCGTTAAAATATGATCAGTCAGCAAAACTAATTTCGCAGGCAAAGGGATCGCCATCGTTCTCAAACTTTGTCGCGGGTACTTTTGCACACTGTATCTCGGTCACCTTTCTAAAGTGATAACCCATCGCCGCGAGGGCGATCCCGTTTCCGAGACTTCGCGGGTAAAGCCTGACGACGCGGACAAAATACTTCCAGAATTGAAGGCGTTCCCGGTCGCTCACTCCGAGCCTCACGACTATCTTGATGAAAGACCCGAGAACGCCGATGACGCTGACTCGCTGCAAAGCTGCCGCATCGTTTCTTACACGCGATAGGCACTCAAGTGCGCGCTGATAAAATTCCTCCGAACTGTAAATGGTTCTTAAAATGTCTTTATAGCCTTCGACCAGGCGCTCGCGATCCATTTTGGGAACAAAGTTTAACGAACAATCGGTGTTGTTTCCACTGCTTTCGTGAACGAGTCTGCCTTCACGCTCCAGACGCTTCCAAAGCTGGGTGTCGGGAAGAGCGGTCAAGAGCCCGACCATCGCAAGGGGTATCGCACTTTCGCGGATAAAGTTGATCTGCCGCTCAAAAATATCCTCAGGGTCGTTATCGAATCCAACAATAAAACCCGCCATAACCTCGATGCCAAAGCTTTGGATCTTTCGCACAGACTCAAGCAGATCGCGTTTTGTATTCTGAGATTTGTTGGCTTCCTTAAGGCTTTCGGGCGCTGGGGTTTCGATACCGAGAAAGACGCGGTGAAAACCGGCGGCTTGCATCATACCAAGCAGTGCATCGTCTTCGGCGAGATTTACACTTGCTTCAGTCAAAAAGGAAAATGGATGATTATGTCGCCCGGACCATTCAATAAGGTCCGGCAGAAATTTTCTGACCTCGCGTTTGTTGCCGATAAAATTGTCATCTACGATGAATACCGTACCGCGCCACCCAGCGACACGCATCGCCTCCATTTCGGCCAACATCTGTTCGCTTGACTTGGTGCGTGGCGAGCGGCCATAGATCTCGATGATGTCGCAAAACTCACATGAAAACGGACAGCCCCGGGAAAATTGGACATTCATCGAGGAGTACTGGTTTATGTCGATCAAACCGAAATCCGGTACGGGCGTGGACAGAAGCGAGGGCCGCTCGGCTGCTTGATAAATGCGTTTTGGCGAGCCGCATTTCAAATCGTCGATAAACCCGGCGTTGGTTTCTGCTTCACCTACGAAAATAAAATCCGCTTCCGGTACGAGATCCGAGCTCGTCGAGACATACGGGCCGCCGACTGCGACCGCCGCTGCTGCCAAGTGCTGCACACTTACGACCTTGTCCAGCGATCCCTCCTGACGGGATCATCGCGCCTGGGAGAAAGGACGATGTCCGCTCATTCAATATCGCTCTCCTCAACGGCTTGACACCATGATTATAAGACGCCGCCGCCAGGTTTCCGCAGCATTGCGGAAATGTACAGCTTTCCAAGCGGCGGAAACGGGCCTTCTTGCCGACAAACGACAGTGCGTGGCGAAAGCTCCAGTAAGTCTCCGGGAAAACAGGGTAAACAAGTAACACTTTCACGATTGATCGGGCCTCCCACGGAAAGCTGAATCCTGATTTAGGTACAGCTCTTTTGACTTGAGAACTTCGAGCTTTCCGTTAAGCGTTTTCTCTCCGTAATTCGCATGTTATCAGCTATTTGAGGGGACAGATGTCAGAGTTGTGTAATACGCACGGAAGGGGAAAAAGACAAACGAGCTACGAAAAACCCGTCCGAAGCCTTCCTTAACCCAATCAAACTAAGCTGAAGATAAAGGTTTCGATCGGGATTAGAAAGATGGGGTCAGACCATAAGTGGACCTGTTCTCCTCGTCCAGTATCGGCAGGTAGGTTTGCTTGCCCTTATCCTTGTCCGGACCGACGTGTTCGAAGAGAGCGCGCTGCCCGCCAGTTCGAGATGATTGATCTGGTGAAGCAGCGAGCAGCTTCGCCATATTTTCTCGGCGTACTTGGATAGATACGATCGTCCAGGAAGGTCTTAGATGCTTCTTCGGCGGTTATTTTCCGCTTTTCCTTGTCGCCGCACTCATGCGTGGAACTCCTTCAGGCGAAGACAGGAATGAAGCCGGTCTGACGGCAATGTGGTCCGGAACTCATGCGTTTTTGGCTGGTAGGAAAATGCGTTGTAGAAAGTGGACAGTTCCGAGAGCAGATATCCCGGCTGAACCCAGCCGCGGTAACTCACCTCGCGGCCCGGTGCGGGCCCGCCCGGCCCGAAGATAGAATGAAACAGACCTTCGCTCGCTTCTTTCTGGGCAGACCGTGCGGCTCGTCGCAATTGCTTATCGTTCACCTGTTCGCCGAGCCTTGACGTCGTCGAACCACGTGCCGGTCGGACAATCAAAAAGCATGCTGATCAGCCGCCACTCGGCCCGCCTCCATTTAAAGTTGGTTTTCTACGGTTTCGGTTCTATTTCTTCTCTCCCCTCGGTCTATCGCATCCGCGGCTCCAGCAATCAAGGCGTGATGTGGGTCGAGATCGATCCGCGACAATAGCGAGCGTTCTCATCCTCGAAAGCGGAGCGCTGCTCGAGGATGGGATAGAGAAAATCGGCTCTCGTTTGTCACGATGGCCGCAAAGCCGGAGATAAAACGCCTCAGTGATCCAGAAGCTGAAGAATGCCCTATCGACGTCCGGCCTGCCGCTCGCAATGCGGAAGTCTTCTGCTTGAACACCTCGAGATACGAACGCATCTTGCGTGACTATCGAAGAATAGGTTTTGGCGACCCGGTACCCCGGAAAACACCGCTCCTCGGCACACGACAGGAAGGAGGGTCAATTTCTTCATCCTGCATATGGCGAAGGAGAACTGCTTCATAAGTTTCTAGCAGGGTTAAGGCCTTTCGCCGAACTCAAAGTGAAGCAAGGCCTTCTTGATGATCGAAGAACATCGCGTCGATCAGGTCGTGAATTCGCTTCAGATTCCTTATGTAAGTCATAGCAGTTTCCCGGATCACCTAAGGATCAGCGGCACCCATCCGGTCATCATCTTGCGCCAGTGCCCGACTTCCGCAATGAGTTCCTATGGCCAAACGGCTAAGATCTGCGAAGGCATCGCATTTGAGAAGGGCAAACCGGCATCGGCCTGATGATCACAACTGCCCAACCCTTCGAAGTCTTCACGCCTTGCCCTTCGAAAAATCGCATTCGGTGCGGGGCGAAAGCGTGCCGGGTCCTCAGCGATCAGGATCTCACCGGCTGCGTGCGGGGCCAGAGTGGGCGACTACCCAACCCACCGTGCGGGGGCATAACGTGCCGCGGCATCAGCCTGAGCTTGAGGATCGTTCTCCAGCGGTTTCGCTTCCGAAGGGTAGTGATCGACAGTCGCGTTTGGATAAAAGAGCCTTGATATCGTCCGAGCGGCCATCGACGACAGCCTGCCAATCGGCACGCCAGTAAGATATCTCAACCGTTTTTCCAACTTCACCCATTTGCGGGGCGGGAACATTTGCCTCGATTATTGAGGGTAACTGAACGGCACAGCCGTCGATGAAATG